>JAITNC010000039.1 GCA_031290675.1 Campylobacteraceae bacterium
TAATCAGAATAAAGCAATGTTCAGATTTTATGATTGGGCAAAAAACGATAATGTTGATAATATCTTAACTATGATACAAAGTAGAGAGAATATTGCACAAAGGTTTGGTAAAAACTCAAATATATATAAGTATCAAGAGGAAAAAATAGCTAAGCAAAGTTATCTAATGGAACAAGCCACACAAGGCAATGAAACAGCCAAAAATGAGTTGGAATTAAAATCTCGCCAAATAATCATTGAGCATAAGCAACCCTTATTGGACTTGCTGGATAACAATACAACAGAAATGCTCAAATTCATAAAATCCTGCTCAACTGATAGTTTTTGCAACAGCTCTGATATATATGATATATACAAAGACAAAGCAAAAGAAACAAAAGAAGGACTAACCAAATGAGCCTCCCAACCCACACACTCCCCAAAGGCAGACTAACCACTCAAACTCAAGGCACAAACCAAGTCTTATATATCTATTAGTATAAAAAAATTGGAACTTATGGAGCAGAATAAGACTTCTAAAAAGTGAAAAAGTTTGTAATTTGATGCAATTGCCGCCAATAAAACATTGTGAGAGACAGAGAAAGTAAAAGAACAACATCCCAAGAAAAATAAACTTTGGCGGTGACGAGGGAAAAGTTCACAATGACAAAATGGGGCTGAGTAACGACACAATGCCCAGTTTTTCAGCAGGTATTTTTCAGTATTTTGTCCAAAATTAACTATTTTGTGACATTTTTCCACTGACTAAACATAATTTTACCTTTGATAAGTTACAATCACAAGAAATAAAAAAAGGTAAATTTGATGAAGATAAAGCTGCCACACGCTCCTTACATCGCAAGTAAAATAGCTATTGATTTATTGAACTCAGGGTTTGTTACACTACAAAAAGGGCTGGAGCCTGTAGCAGAGGGCGCTAAAACGCTTATCGTTGAGGAGATAAACAAAGAGTCTGCCCTTGAGCAGAAAGTTTCTGAAATGCTTGATGAAAACAGCGATGAGATAGAGTTTATGCAAGTTGACAGACGAAATATGTTCTGGCTTGTAAAGAAAAAACTCGCCAAAGATTTTAAGGTGATACTCGCTTACGAGGAGAGATACAGCGATTTGTCGCACAGAATACTAAATCTAATCGCAGAGCAGCATCTCATCAAGTATCAAGTATCTGAAAACCGCGTCAAAAACGTCATCTACAATGCGATAGAAGAGTATCTCAAGACTTACGAAAAGACGCAGGATATCGTGCTGGAGAAGTTAGACAACTACAAACGCAAGCTTATCCCCGGTACGCAGGAGTATGACCTTGTATTTGAAAGACTATATGAAGAAGAGCTTAGAAAAAGAGGTATGATACAATGAGTGAAGCGTTGAAAAGCGTCTGGATTTACATAGAAAACGGCGTGTTTTTTGAAGGAAAATCATTTGGGGCTGAGGGTACGAGAGTCGGAGAGATAGTATTTAACACCTCTATGACGGGTTATCAAGAAATCATCACAGACCCAAGTTACGCAGGGCAGTTTATCGTATTTACGATGCCTGAGATAGGTATAGTAGGCTGCAACGCCGATGATATGGAAAGCTCAAATGTCCACGCTTCGGGTATATTTATAAGAAGCCTAAATGAAAAAGCCTCAAATTTCAGAAGCACGAGCGACTTTCCCGAGTTTTTGAAAAAACATCACGGATTTGGTATCTGTGATATAGACACGAGATTTTTGACGAAGATGATAAGGGACGAAGGCCCCAAGATGATGATAGCCTCCACAAAAGAGAGCAACAAAGAGATTTTAAAAAAGATGTTGGAGAGCAGCCCTCGCATAGAGGAGTTTGACTATATGCCGCAGGTAAGCACAAAGAAAAGTTATATTCACGAGAGCGGCACGTGGGACGAGAGTAAGCTAACGTATCGCAAAGCGACCCACTCGCTAAATAAAAAAGTAGTGGCTTACGATTTTGGTATCAAACGAAATATCCTAAACGAGCTTTCGCAGGTAGGGCTTAGCGTTGAGGTAACGCCGTATGACACGAAAGCCGACACACTTATACAAAGATACAACAAGGGCGAGATACACGGCGTGTTTTTATCAAACGGCCCGGGCGACCCGCTGATACTCAAAAACGAAGCTGCGGAGCTTAGAAAACTGATACAAGCCAAAGTGCCTATATTTGCCATTTGTCTTGGACATCAGCTCTTGTCTATAGCGCACGGATTTGATACTTACAAGCTCAAGTTTGGTCAGCACGGCGGAAACCACCCTGTGCGCAACGAAGATAGCAAATATGTTGAGATAACGGCTCAAAACCACAACTACAATGTTCCTGATGAGATTTGCAAAATAGCGAAAATCACGCATCTAAATCTATTTGACAACACTATAGAGGGGCTTGAGTATATAGATGAGCCGATATTTTCGGTACAACACCACCCTGAAGCAAGTCCGGGACCGCATGAAAGCAAATATATTTTTGCGGAATTCGCAAAGCGAATTTAGCAGCCCTGCTATGAGCGCAATAAACTTCGCAACGATTTTAAGTGTGGCTCTACTTGGGAGTTTTGGACATTGTATAGGTATGTGCGGAGGTTTCGTCGCAGCCCTTAGCAGCGGCAAGATAGGAGCAAACGCACCGTTTTCAAAACAGCTTTTTTTTCAAGGCATATATCATCTCGGACGCATAAGTTCTTACGCCCTTTTGGGCGCGCTTTGCGGCCTTGCAGGCAGCTCTTTAGCTATATCGCCCAAAGCGCAGGGGCTTTTGTTTTTCGCTATCGGTTGTCTGATGATATTGATGGGCGTTTCGCTCGCAGGCAAGATTAGATTTTTATCGTCTATAGAAAACTCCCTCCTCTTAAGACCTTTCACGAAAAAAATATACACTTTCCTCATAAGCTCAAAAAATCTTTCAAGTTTTTATCTTTTGGGTATGTTCAACGGCTTTGTGCCGTGCGGGCTTGTGTATTTTTTCTTGGCGTCCGCCGCAGCGAGCGGGTCGGTGTTTTGGGGAGCTTTGATGATGGTCGTTTTTGGGCTTGCAACGCTTCCGGCTATGATGGGATTTGGCTTTGTCGTGGGATTTTTAAGCTTTAGAGAAATTATGATAAAGCTCGCGGGATTGATAGTGGCAGCGTATGGCATATATATCGCTTATCGCGGTTATATTATGGTCTTGGGGTAAAGTTTATGGAAGCCTTGAAGCAATACAAGCAAGCCATAGAAAAGAGCAACATAGTTTCAAAGACAGACATCGACGGCATCATCACTTTCGTAAATGAAGAGTTTTGCAAGATAAGCGGCTACAGCAAAGAAGAGCTTATCGGCAAAAATCACAACATCGTGCGCCACCCTGACGTGCCGCAGGAAAATTTCAAACTGCTTTGGGCTACCGTCTTGGCGAAAAAGACATTTAAAACCACCGCCAAAAACAGAGCCAAAGACGGTTCTACATTTTATGTAAATACGACTATTTCGCCCATCTTGGACGTACGTGGAAATATCTTGGAGTTCATCGCGATACGATACGATGTTACGGCAAATATACTCTTAACCGAAGAGCTCAAGAAAAAAGAGGAGGAGCTCAAACTCCTCAACGCTACGCTTGAGCACAGGGTCAATGAACAGACAAAACAATTGACAAAACTCAACCAAAACCTCAAAGAGCAGATAAGTCTGGAGGTTGAGAAAAACCGTGAAAAAGACAAGATGATGTTCCAACAGGCACGCCTCGCTTCCATGGGCGAGATGATAGGCAACATCGCCCATCAATGGCGGCAGCCCCTCTCGGAGCTTGGTATCATACTCTTTACCATCAAAAAACTTGTTTTGAAAAATGACGTCACTCAGCTGGAAAAACAGTACAAATACGCCAAAAGCGTCATAGAGCGAATGTCAAAAACGATAGAGGATTTCAGGAACTTTTTTAAACCCACAAAGAGTAAAGACGACTTTTTGATGAGCGATGTGATAGGCGAGGTACTCTCTATACTTGAAGGCTCATTTATAAGAGAAAATGTCCACATAGACGTCAAAGTCAGCAAAACGCTAAAGATTTTCGGATACAAAAACGAGCTTTCGCAGGCTATATTAAATATAGTAAACAACGCCAAAGACGCTTTTAAAGATAAAAATATAGACAATAGAACGATAAATATCACAGTAAATAAAAAAAGAAATTTTGTACATATAAATATATCTGACAACGCAGGCGGCATCAAAGATGAGGTCATAGACAAGATTTTTGAGCCGTATTTTACGACCAAACACGCAAGCTCGGGAACAGGACTTGGACTTTATATAGTCAAGATGATTATAGAAAACAGTATGAAAGGAGAAGTGATTGTTGCAAATAAAGAAGACGGCGCGAGTTTTGAGATAAAGATACCAATCAAATAAAAAAGGGGAAATAAAAATGGAGCTGAAAAGTCCGTTAAAAAAACTTTCTGTTTTGTACGTTGAAGATGAGGCTGAGATACGAAAATCTCTTACCGTTGCTATAGAAGACGAATTTGCCAAATTTATAACGGCAAGCGATGGCAACGAGGGTTTGAAAAAATTTAAAAAATACAAGCCCGATATCGTAATCACTGATATATTGATGCCTATAAAAAATGGCTTGGAGATGACAAAAGAGATAAAAGAGATATCAAAAGATACGGTTGTGGTGATATTGAGCGCATTTAGCGAAAAAGACAAGCTCTTGGGAGCTATAGACGTTGGCGTTGATAAGTACTTGATAAAACCTATATATCCTGATGATTTGTTGGCTCTTTTGACAAATATAGCCGTACAAAAATTCTCTTTGAGCAATATTATGGACATTGGACGAGGGTATGAATTTGATACAAATAGAAAAATTTTGACAAAAGACGGCGAGGCTATAACCCTGACAAGAAAAGAGATACTGTTTATATCTTTCCTCGTAGGGCATGTCGGAACTTTTGCACTGCACGAAGATATCAAACGTTCTGTATGGGCGAACAAAAGAGTAAATGACGCTGCTATCAGGACTTTTGTGAAAAGAATCAGAGAAAAAACAGATAAAGATTTTATCAAAAATGTGCCTGCGTTGGGCTACAAAATATCGGTATGATTATATGAACGGTAAAACGTTAAATAATGAGTTAGGGGTTTAGAGTTTTCACTTTATGTAATTGATTTTTTTATTTAAGATATATCTAATCTTATTAAGCTTGCTTGTATCTTGAATATACTATAATCTGCATTATGTGATATTTTTGTGACATAAAAACTTTTTTTAGGAGGAATTTGATGCAGGCTACGAATGCATTGAACTACGACTATTCGGTTGCCAAATG
>JAITNC010000050.1 GCA_031290675.1 Campylobacteraceae bacterium
CACATTTTATATCAACTTTTTGAGATACGTTCACTCGTACACATTTGCAAAGTCATAACACATATGGCATATCGCTGCAACAATCAAATACAAAATCAAATCAATCTTAATTTTAAGGAAAAAAAATGAAAAAAGTTGTAAGTTTGGCGCTCTTGAGTGCTTTGGTTTTAGGGTTTAGTGGCTGCGAGGATGCTACCGATAAAAAGGCAAGAGCTGAGCTAAAGATAGAGAAGGGCTTGGACTTGTCTACAAGTGAATATAAAATATATCAGGAACAAGAAAAAGAGAAAAAAAAACAAGAACTTTTAAGGAATATAATGACTTGCGAAGAAGATATTAAATATATTAAAGCCAAAATGCAAAAAGCAACGGAATTAGAAAATGAAAGTCCAGCCTCCAAGAGAAAAGAAATTATTAAAGATTTTCAAAAAACACTTACCAAAATTACTGGACTTAAAAGACAATATGAAAATGAACTACAACAATATGAGTAAATAATAATAAAGGTATAAAATGGCTTTTGAATCAAGTTTATTTCAAAATATAGGGGTCCCTTCGGGTACAAGCTCGCAATGACGGAGGAGGGGGTAATTCCGAATTGCGAATTCTACATTACGAATTGTGACCGCCTCTTTTTGCGTAAAATTCCCTCTTAAACCTCGCAAATTCGCCCTTTAGTATAGCCTCTCGCATTTGGCGCATTAGGCTTAGATAGTAGTGCAGGTTGTGCAGGCTGGCGAGGCGGAAAAAGGTCAATTCTTTGGCTCTGTAGAGGTGGTTGAGATAGCCTCTTGAGTAACGCTTGCACGTGTAACAGTCGCATTCGCTGTCTATCGGCGTGTCGTCTTTGATGAACTTCGCACCTTTGATGTTTATCTTGCCAAAAGATGTGAAAAGTGTAGCGTTTCGGGCGTTGCGTGTGGGCATAACGCAGTCAAACATATCTACGCCTCGCTCTACATTTTCCACCAAATCTTCAGGTGTGCCGACACCCATAAGATATCTCGGCTTATCGGTCGGCATAAAAGGCGTTGTAAACTCCACTGTATCGTACATCTTGGTGTTTTCCTCGCCAACGCTGAGACCGCCTATCGCAAATCCGTCAAATGGCATACTGCAAAGAGCTTCGGCGCATTTTTTGCGATATGCTTTGTCCGTGCCGCCCTGTATGATGGCAAAAATATTTTGATGAAGCCCCACCCCTTCGCTCTGTTTTTTCAGATGATAAGCTATGGATTGTTCAGCCCATTTTATGGTTCGCTCTACTGATAGATTGATGCGCTCTTGAGAGCTTGGAAGCTCCACGAGGTCGTCAAGTATCATCATGATGTCGGAGTTGAGATGGTACTCTATGTCCAAAACTTTCTCAGGCGTAAAGTAGTGTGTAGAGCCGTCTATGTGGCTTTTGAACTGCACGCCCTCGCTGCTCGCTTTTGAGATGTCGCTAAGGCTAAAAGCTTGAAAACCGCCGCTGTCCGTCAAAAAACTGCCGTCATACTTCGTGAAGCCGTGCAATCCGCCAAAATTTTTGATATTTTCATCGCCCGGTCGCAGGTAGAGATGATAAGTGTTGCCGAGTATGATGTCGGCTTTCAATATCTCGCGCATATCATAAGCATCAAGACTTTTGACGCTCCCTACTGTGCCGACAGGCATAAATACGGGAGTTTGTATCGTGCTGTGAGCGGTTTTGATGGTGCAGGCTCGGGCTTTTTCGTCCGTTTTATCTATGTGAAATTCCATTTTGGTATAATATCCTCTTTAATTGGAGAGTGTATGAAAAAGATATTAATTATAGCAGATGGTATATTAGCAAAACATTTTTTGGAGAGAGTAGTCAGTGTGTCAAATGACAGCAACGAATATACTATCGTCCATTATAAGAACAAAACGCTGCCGGATATAGTATTTAGCGAAAATTTTAAAATACATTCGTTTGACCCGACAAGCCTTGAGAAGATGATGCCTGTCATGAAAGAGGACTTTTATCAGGTGATGATAGCGCTCAAAAAAAAGGTAGACGCTGAGGGGGCGTATAAAAATGTCAGGCAATTTAACAAAAAAATCCCCATATACCTCATAGACAGATGGGGTTTTGATTTTGATGACAAGTATCTCACCATCATAGAATCACGTGAAGTCGTGGCGCTGCGTTTCGCGGACTTTTTGCCGAACACCCCCGTCATCGCTCAAAATGTCGGGCTTGCCATGGGCGAGGTGATGGACGTGCAAGTGCCTGTGGGCAGTTCGTACGTTTACAGGCATATAGGAGGCATCGAACAAAAAAAGTGGCATATCGCCGCTGTGTATAGAAACAATATGCTCCTTTTGCCCAAACCTACCCTTATGATACAGCCAAACGACAGCCTGCTCATCGTGGGTGCGCCTGAGATTTTGCAAAATGTATATAAAAGTATCAAGCAGGAGCTTGGTCAGTTTCCTCTGCCTTTTGGCAGCAATATCTACTGCTTTGTAGATATGAAAGTGATGAGCGAGGGGCGGATAAACAGGCTGATTTTGACCGCCAAATCGCTGCACGAACGGCTAAACTCAAAAAAACTTTACATCAAAGTGATAAACCCGACATATTCGCAGATATTTACAGATATAAAAACATTTTCAAGCGATGATATAGACGTTACGATTGATTTTTACGGCGGTGCGAGCGACACTATCTACAAAAAAGACGTTGAGCGTCTAAATATCGGACTTTGCGTTACGGACAAACAGTTTTTCAAGTCAAATATGAAAATGCTTTTTGACTGCCAAACGCCGATATTTAAAAACGGAAGCGCAAAGTTTGAAAAGATAAAACGGGGCGTGATTTTGGGCGGGAGCATAGACGATGCCGAGAAAAACTCATCTGCTGTTTTTGACATCTCAACGCAGCTTGGTCTGCAGGTACAGCTTTATGATTTTGACCCCGATAAAGAGCGAAGCGCTATCATAGAACACTTTGAAAATATAGCCAAACTGTACGAAAAAAAGATAGATATAGCGAAAATCAGCGAGAAAAATCCTATATTGGAGTTCAGAAAATCAAACGATATTTTGCAATTTATACCGTTTTACAGCAGTTTTTTCAAATCAAAGATTTTTTCCCTGCTCTCAGAGGACTTAAATCAAGTGCATTTCCTCTTAGAGGACAAATATCAGCTTTTTTTGCCTATTTTGGAGTAAAAATTTTTAAAATTGAGTATAATCATTGCGATATAAGGACAATAGGAACGATATGAAGGTAAGTATAAAGTTTGACGCTATCTCAAGCCCGGGTTATGAAGTATTTATAGATGAGATGAGAGAGCTTGAGTTTGACACAAAAGTAGCGATAATCACAAATGAAACCATAGCAAAGCTGCACCTTGAGGGATTTAAAAAGCGAGTGCGTGCCAAAGAGCTTTACGAAGTCATCATCAAAGACGGCGAGCAGTACAAAAACTTAAATACGATAGAGTATATACTAAGCGAGCTTTTCAAGTTCAAACTTGACAGAAAGTCCCTCCTCATCGCTTTTGGCGGCGGAGTCGTGGGCGATATGAGCGGATTTGCGGCGTCTATATATCAAAGAGGCATTGATTTTGTGCAAGTGCCGACTACACTTTTGGCGCAAGTAGACGCAAGCGTTGGCGGAAAAACGGGCGTAAATAACAGTTTCGGCAAAAATCTCATAGGCTCATTTCATCAACCTCGTGCCGTTTACTGTGAGAGCGAGTTTCTAAAAACACTGAACGCACGTGAGTTTAGCGCAGGGGTCGCCGAAATCATAAAAATAGCTGTGATGTTTGATAAGAGCTTTTATAGTTGGCTTGAGAGCGCAGAGCTTTCAAGGGCGGGCGATTTGCGTGAGGCTATCTTGAAAAGCGTTCGTATAAAAGCAAAAGTTGTAGCGCAAGACGAGAAAGAGGCGGGCGTGCGGGCTGTGCTGAACTACGGTCATACATTTGCGCATATCATAGAAAATGAAACAAATTACTCCAAATACCTGCATGGCGAGGCGGTGGCGTTTGGTATGGTGATGGCAAATGAGCTTGCCGTAAAGCTGGGACTTTTGAGCAGAGCGGAGGCCGATAATATAGAAAATACGCTAAAGCGATTTTCGCTGCCGACGAGGTATAAGATACAAGATATAGAGAGATTTTACGAGGCGTTTTTTCTTGACAAAAAGAGCAGCAACTCAAAGATAACGTTTATCTTGCCGCACAACATCGGCGGTTACGCTATCAAAGATGATATAGATGAGAAAAGTATAAAAGAGATATTAAGGATATTTAGTTGATGAGAAAGATATTTGTATGTGTTTTGTTGTCGCTTGCGGCACTTTTTGGCAATGCTTCAGATGAGAATGACAGCAGCGCTCTAGGCTCACAGCTTGGCGTATATAAGCTCAAAGCGGACGAGATAGACAGAGAAAATAAAAACAACGTATGGTTTAGCGGACACGAAAACTACAATATATACAAAAGCAGGCAGAGCGAGCTTGACGTTACTTTGGAGGAGATAAAAAAACTCAAAGGCAAACGGGACAACGACTCTTTGGCAAAGATAGATGAGTTGGAGAGAAAAGAGGATTTTTTAGAGAAGCAGCTTGACTCTTACGCCGAGTTCAAAGACGCGCCGTTTTCGGGACTGCTGAAAGCTCCTGATGTGCCTGCCGTGCCTTCTATAACAAATCCTTTTGACCTTATCACGGGGTTTTCGTACATCACACAGCTGAAGCAAGACCTTGAGAGTTACAACAAACAGACACGCGACCTTGACAGACTCCTTGAAAAGTTAAAAGAAAAAGACACGCTTTTGGAGCAGATAATCCAGATAAGCAGTGGCGAGGCGGCGGGCGTTGAGGTGGAAAAGTCAAAAAGGCTTATACTTGAGTTTGAGGCGGCGTATGATGTCGCTTTGACGAGTGCCGCCGTTTACGAGAGAAAGATAAACGAAGCCATAAGACGCACCACAAACGAGATAAAAGACGAAACAAAGCACTCTGTGTCTATCTTGGCTATCATCGTTGTTACGATATTTATATCATTTTTGCTGAAACTCCTCTCAAAGCGATTTATGTCTGAGCGGGGATATATATTTAACAAAGTCATCAACATCATCAACATCACGCTCATCATCTTGATACTGCTTTTCGCCTACATACAAAACCTCACGTATCTTGTGGCGGTTTTGGGTGTCGCCTCCGCAGGTATCGCCATAGCTATGAAAGATATGTTTATGAATATTTTGGGCTGGATGGTTGTAACATTTGGCGGAAGTTTCAAAGTCGGCGACCGTGTCAAACTGCAAAAAGACGGGCTCGTTTATGTCGGCGACATCATAGACATTTCGCTGATGAGAATGACGCTTTTGGAAGATGTAACGCTCACCACTTATCTTGAAAACAGGCGTGCGGGGAGGGTGATATTTATCCCGAACAACTTTGTCTTTACCACGCTCATCTCAAACTATACGCACGAAACCCTAAAGACCGTTTGGGACGGCATATATATCACTATATCTTTCGACTCAAATTACAAAAAAGCGATGTATATCATAAAAGAGATTACAAAAAAATACTCCAAAGGCTACACGGAGATAGCCAGAACACAGCTAAACCAACTCCGCCAAAAGTACAATCTGAAAAACACAAATGTAGAGCCTAAAATATTCTCTTTTATAGAGCCTCACGGACTTACCATACACGTGTGGTATATGACGAACTCTTACGCTGCATTGGCTCTGCGGAGTACTCTTAGCGGCGAGTTCATAGACGCTATCAACAAAGAAGACGACATCATGATAGCTTACCCAACGCAAACACTCAACTTAAGACAGGCTGGGAAGATAGACCCGCAAGGTACTCAGGCGGAGCAGATATGAGTGCGAACGCAAGAGTAAAAGTCTTTTTCAAAACGTTTGGCTGTAGGACAAACATCTACGACACAGAAGTGATGATAAGCAGCCTCAAAGACTGTGAAGTCGTAGAGAACGAATTTGCCGCCGACATTGTGGTCGTGAACTCGTGTACGGTTACAAACGGCGCAGACAGCGGTGTGCGCAACTACATCTCAAAGCAAAACAGAGAAGGCAAAAAAGTCATATTTGCAGGGTGCGGCGCAGACACGAGAGGCAGCGAACTGTTTGAGCAAAAAAAGATATTTGGCGTGATGGGACACTCCGAAAAAGAGAATATCAATGAGCTTATATTTTCGCCCGAGCCATTTAAGAGAGTAGGGGTTTTGACGCACAAAGACAACTCCATAGTGGGCGATTTTCACGATAAGAGCAAAGCTTTTGTCAAGATACAGGAGGGGTGTAACTTCGCTTGCAGTTACTGTATCATACCAAGTGTGCGAGGAAAAGCCCGCAGCCAAGATGAGAGCAAGATATTGCAGGAAGTCTCAAGGCTCGCACAAAATGGCTTTGGCGAATTTGTCCTGACAGGCACAAATATCGGAAGTTACGGCAGAGACACAGACACGACACTTGGCGTTTTACTGCAAAAGATAAGTCAGGTTGTGGGCGTGAAAAGGGTGCGTCTTGGGAGTATAGAACCCGTGCAGATAGACGACAGTTTCAGGGAGATACTCAAAGAGGAGTGGCTTGAAAAACACCTCCATATCGCACTCCAACACACAAATGAGGAGATGTTGAAGATAATGAGGCGGCGAAACAGCGTGAGGAGGGATTTGGCGTTGTTTGAGGAGCTTTCATCGCTTGGGTTTGCTTTGGGTTCGGACTTTATCACGGGACACCCGGGCGAGAGTGAGGAAGTTTGGCAGGACGCAGTTGAAAACTTTAAAAAATTTCCGCTTACTCATCTGCACGTTTTTTGCTACTCAAAAAGGGACGGCACGCCTTCAGCTCTGATGAAAAACAGCGTAAACGGCAACATCGCCAAGATGAGGTCGCGCGAGCTTGAGTCTATCGTGAAAGAGAAAAATTTCACATTTAGGCGGGAGTGTAAAACATCTCTAAACATTTTAGTTGAGGAGCAAAAAGAGGGTTATTATACGGGATTTGACCAGTTTTATAACCGTATTTTTATAAAATCAAGTGAAAATATCACAGATAAATGGATAAATATCAATGATTATGAAGTCAAAAAAGAGGGAAACTATGCGAAGATTTAGACCAAATAAATTGCAGATAACGATAATGCTGTTTTGCGTTTTGGTGATGCTTGTCGGGTATATTTTTATCAGAAACTCACCAAAACCACTCAACCTTGAGAGTTACAACGCTCTGCTTGTTGAACAAAAGATAAAGCAAGCCAAAATAGTAGAGGGCGAAGTTGTTTTATACACGGATAAAGGCGTTTTTAGTATCGTAAAAGATGGCGTAGATATGCGCAAACTCCTCTCGCTCACACCGGTTGAGGTTGAGTACAGGAAAGATTATAGCGATGTGATTTTGCTCTTTTTGCTTGCCTTTGGTGTGGGTTTTTATGTGTATTTGCGCAAAATAAAAGGATTTAAATCCAAAATCGGCTCTGATTTTTTGAGCGATAAAAATGTAGCCGTTGAGAGCAGTGAAAGTATCCTCTCATCTCGTATCACTCCTTCAACATCTAAGATAAAATTTTCCGATGTGGCGGGCATCAAGAGCGTCAAAGAGGAGCTTAGCGAGATAGTTGATTTTCTGAAAAATCCGTCTGATTATCAAAAGATGGGCGTCAAACTTCCTCGCGGCGTTTTGCTTGTAGGACCCCCGGGCGTTGGCAAGACGCTCATCGCCAAAGCGGTGGCGGGCGAGGCAAATGTGCCGTTTTTTTACCAAAGCGGCGCAAGTTTTGTGCAGATATACGTTGGTATGGGGGCGAAAAGGGTGCGAGAGCTATTTTCGGTCGCCAAATCAAACGCCCCTTCTATAGTCTTTATAGACGAGGTAGACGCTGTGGGCAAAGCACGTGGAGGGGCGAGAAATGACGAGAGAGAAGCTACGCTAAATCAGCTTTTGAGCGAAATGGACGGCTTTGAGGATAACTCGGGCGTGATAGTGATAGCCGCCACAAACCGCTTTGAGATGATAGACGAGGCGTTGTTGCGTTCGGGCAGATTTGACAGGCGTATATTTGTATCGCTTCCGGATTTACACGATAGAGAGAAGATATTGAACGCTTACCTAACAAACAAAAACCATAATGTGAGTATTTTAGATATCGCGAAGATGAGTGTTGGTTTTAGCGGTGCAGCTATCTCTACTTTGGTCAATGAAGCGGCTATAAACGCTCTCAGACGTGATAGCAAGATAGTAGAGATGGAGGACTTTTTGGCTGTGCGAGATAAAGTCCTGCTCGGCAAAAAACGTCTTGTGCGCTACTCCGAGAAAGAGAAAAATATTCAAGCGGCGTATCAGGCGGCGAAAGCACTTTGCGCTTATTGGTTTGAGATAGACTTTGACAAAATATCGCTGACGAGCGATTTCACGAAAGAGATAGACAAAGAGATAGAGTCCAAAACAGACCTCACGGCGAAAATAAAGGTCGCCTTAGCGGGCATAGCGGCTTCAAAGATATATTTTAACGAAACGTACTCTAACTCGTATGAGGACTTGAACAAAGCCAGACGCTTAGCGGGCGAAATGGTAGAAAAATACGCTATGGGCGAGCGGCTGCTCCCAAGTGCGCAAGATGTTGAAAATATACTCTCAAATGCGCTGCGAGAGGTTGAAACATTTTTGGAAGGTATGAAGCGGCCTTTGGATATGTTGATGGAAAAGCTCCTTGACGAGGAGAGTTTGACGAAAGATAAGATAAAAGGGATACTCGGTGAGGTTTTTTGAGGAATTGATATGATAAAGATAGGCATATTGACGCTTTCGGACAGAGCAAGTGCGGGTATTTACGACGATATATCGGGGCTTGCCATCATAGATACGTTGAAAAGTTACATAAAAAACGAATGGGAAAGCGTGTATCGGGTCATCGCCGATGATAAAGAGCAGATAGAAAAAGAGCTCATAGATATGGCTGACAATCAAAACTGCTGCCTTATCGTTACCACAGGCGGGACAGGCCCTGCCTTGCGAGACGTAACGCCTGAAGCTACAGAAGCGGTGTGTGAAAAGATGATGCCGGCTTTTGGCGAACTTATGCGGCAAGTCAGCCTGAAATACGTCCCGACAGCCATACTCTCAAGGCAGACAGCGGGCATAAGAGGCAAATGCCTCATCATCAACCTCCCGGGCAGACCAAAATCCATAAAAGAGTGCTT
>JAITNC010000087.1 GCA_031290675.1 Campylobacteraceae bacterium
TCTTTAAATAATAAGCCTTCCAATACGCCAGCATGTGGTTTTGGTACTATGATGGGGTATTGGACTATCTTGTCAAGATATTTTTCACCTTTTTCACCTTTAAATTTTTCCAATGATTTGCCCACTATCGTTTTATCATATAATAAAATGTAGATTATATTATCAAAATCAGCAATGCCTTTGATAAGCCTAAAAAGCGTTTCGGTCTCTTTGTCCATCAGTCTATCTATATCATCAATAATAATGACTATTTTTTTGTCCATTTTGCGTAAATTTTCGTTGATGCCATTTTTTAATTTGTACATAGTCTTTTGTTCTTTTTTTGGCGATAGCCGCTCTTTTACTTTATACGTAAATCCAAAATGGCTTATCTCGTCTGGGGCTAAAAATGCGGCAAATTTTTGCAGTCCTTTAACGGCAGCTTTGGCATCAGCGGTGAGTTTAGCAGAAAATAGATTATAATTAATAGTGTTTATCAATTCATCAAAAAAATACCTCGTTAATTGTTCAAAATCAACAATAGCCCAAGGATTGAAATGTACAATAATAGCCTCATTTTCAAGTTTATTTTCAACTAACTTCATAAATGATGTTTTGCCGCTCCCCCATTCACCCTCAATAGATATGACAAATGTCTCTTTTTCCTTGTAGCCAATGATGGCTTCTGCTAATTTATAAGCAGGAAGTGAAAATCCTAAAAGGTCTTCATTTTCATCTTTAATTGGCTTATCCGAGTTCATAATAATCCCCCATATTTTAAATAAATACAAATTTTATGATAAAATTATATAAAAGTATATAAAAATAAAAATTTCGCTTGTAAAAGTTTATTTGTATCAAAAAACATAAGCATAATTATCCTATAATGACCAAATGTTTAAAATATTTTCCTCCTCCAAGCCAAAAACTACTGCTCTTGACATCGGCAAAACCGCCGAGCTCAAAGCTGCCAAATTTTTGCGCAAAAATGGACTGAAAATCTTGGAGCAAAACTTTCATTCACGTTTTGGCGAGATAGACATTATCGCCGAAGATGACGAGATTTTGCATTTTGTGGAGGTAAAAGCGAGCGAAAAATATGACGCACTTGCCCGCATAACGCCCTCAAAAATGGAAAAAATAGTAAAAACGATAGAGTATTATATGATGAAAAACGACAGCGAGAAGGATTTTCAGATAGATGCGCTCGTCTTGGAAGGCGGCAAAATAGAGTGGATAAAAAATATCAATTAATAAAAATTATTTAATCCCAATTACTATGTTTATTTTAAAGTTTTATTAGGTACAATTTAGTCTGATTAGTATTTTTAAGGAGAATAAAAAATGGGTCATTATATAGAATTGAACGCTTCAAATTTTGATAGCGTTGTAAAAGAGGGCGGTGTTGTTTTGGTTGATTTTTGGGCGCCTTGGTGCGGGCCTTGTCGTATGATAGCTCCCGTGATAGAGGAGTTGGCAAAAGACTTTGACGGCAAAGCAAAAATCTGCAAAGTAAACACAGACGAGGAGCAGGATATCGCTGTAAATTACGGCATACGCTCTATTCCTACGATACTTTTTTTCAAAGACGGCGAATTGGTTGACCAAAATATCGGAGCTTCATCAAAGCAAGTTTTGACAAGCAAACTCAACTCGCTTTTGTAAAAGAGACAGTATGAGCACAGTATTGGATTTGGCTATCATCGGCGGCGGGCCTGCTGGGCTGACCGCTGGTATGTATGCCACGAGAGGCGGATTGGGCAACGTCGTGATGTATGAAAAAGGCGTCGTAGGCGGGCAGATAACAAAAAGCAGCGAGATAGAAAACTACCCGGGCATCACGCAAGTGGTAAGCGGCTTGGAGCTTATGGAAAAATGGCCTGAACAGGTTATGAGATTTGGTCTTAAGTACGAGATGAGCGACATCATACGAGTGAGCAGGGCAGACGATGGGCTTTTCAACATTTTGCTTGAGGGCGGAGAGAGCGTCAAAGCCAAAAGCGTCATCGTATGCACAGGAAGCGTGCCTAAAAAGTCCGGCGTTGAGGGCGAAGATACGTTTTACGGCAGAGGGGTGAGTTTTTGCGCCACTTGCGACGGGTTTTTTTACAAAAACAAAGAAGTAGCCGTACTCGGAGGCGGGGACGCCGCTCTTGAAGAGGCGCTGTTTTTGTCAAATATCTGCTCAAAAGTCTATCTTGTTCACAGACGAGATGAGTTTAGAGCATCTCCCGCGACTGTGCAAAGAGTAAATAAAAATAGCAAAATAGAGCTTGTTTTAAACTCAACCGTGAAAAAGATTTACGGCGATGTGAGCGGAGTCAACGGCGTGCTCGTCGTTGATAAAGCGGGTGTTGAGAGAGATTTGAAAGTGCCGGGCGTATTTGTATTTGTCGGTATGAAGGTGAACAACGAGGTTTTACTTCAGGAAAATGGCGAGTTTTTGTGCGAGATGAGCAAAGGCGGCGAAGTAGTCGTAGACCTTGATATGAACACATCGCTCAAAGGACTGTTTGCAGCTGGCGATATACGCATAAACGCTGCCAAACAAGTCGTCTGTGCAGCGGGCGATGGCGCTACAGCGGCGATAAATGCTATAAGTTACTTAGAGAGTTTGCATGAGTAAGATTTTTGATATAGGTATTCACGGTTCGACGGGCAGGGTTGGCAGAGTTTTGATAGAAAACCTCAAAAACGATAAAGAGGCGAGGGTATCCTGCCTGCACGCGATAGAAGAGTTCACTTTTGAAGTCGCAAAAGAGATAAAAAAAACAAACTCGCTAAAAGAGCTTTTCGCCTCAAGCGATGTTGTGATAGATTTTACCGCTCCTGTTGGAACGGAGGCGTTGTTAAATTACGCTTTTGATGACCCAAAACCACTGGTCGTGGGCACTACAGGGCTAAATAGCGAACAGCTCGCTCTTTTGAAAAAAGCAGCGTTAAATATGCCTATACTCTACTCCAGAAATATGTCTTTGGGCGTGGCGGTTTTGAACCATTTGGTTGAGTTGGCGTCAGCAAAACTTAGAGATTTTGACATTGAGATAGTAGAGCAGCATCATCGCCTCAAAAAAGACGCTCCAAGCGGCACAGCTTTGAGTTTGGGAGAGCACGCGGCGAAAGGGCGAGGGCTGGAGCTTGACAAGGTCAGAGTGAGCGGCAGGGACGGACTGATAGGTCAAAGAAGCAAAGACGAGATAGCCATCATGGCGCTTCGTGGCGGAGATATAGTCGGACGGCACACGGTCGGATTTTACAATGACGGCGAGTTCGTGGAGCTGAACCATACGGCGACAAGCCGAGATACATTTGCCAAAGGGGCGATTTACGCCGCGAAATGGATAGCAAAACAGCCGAACGGACTTTACACGATAAACGATTGCTTGGGGTTGTAAGAAAAGTAAGATTAGAGGTGGCATACACTTTCAATACTTTTGCAATGAACGACAAAACACAGCAAGGATAGATAAAAAAATCGGATTTTAAAATAAATTATAATCCGCTCCACAAGGAGTACAAAAGGAAAATAAAATAGTGGATACAATTTTTATTTTAAGCGGAAGCATAGCAGGATTTATTATTGCTTATATAATTTTTTATTTACAAAATAAAGCAAAGAGCGCCTCAAGTGTTTCACAAAAAGATTATGAGGCATTGAGCATTCAGCGCAATGAAACAAGTGTAAATTTGAGAATTGTAGAAGAAAAACTATATGAAAAAGAAAAAGTATGCTCTGATTTAAACCAAAAAGTCGAGATGAAAGAAAAAGAGAATGCTCTATTGCAATCAAAAATAGCCTCACTTGACACCTTGCTAAAAGAAAAAGAAACAAAGATTAGTGAAATCTCCAACGAAGCATTAAAACAAAAAGGATATAGCGAAGCCAATCAAATTGAAATTAACTCATTAAATAAACAAGTTGCAGAATTAGCAGCCAATAATAAGTCCATTTCTGGAAATTTAAATGAAGAAAAAGGGAAAAACAAGAAGCAAGAAGATGAAATATCTCAATTGAAAGAAAATATAACAAAAACCAGTTCAGAAAATAGTTCTTTGGTTGCAAAAAATTTTTCTTTATCTGACAAGTTGGACACTCAAAAGAAAGAAATAGAAGAAATCCAAAAGACGGCGCATTTGCAATTTGAGAAAATAGCAAATCAGATTTTAGAAGAAAAATCGGGTAAATTTACGGAAGTCAATAAGGCTAATATCGAAGCTTTATTGAAGCCATTGGGAGAAAATATTGACAACTTCAAAAAGAAAGTGGAAGAAACTTACGATAAAGAGTCCAAGCAAAGATTTTCTCTTGAAGAAAAAGTCAAAGAGTTGGTAGAACAAACAAACAAAGTAAGCAGTGAAGCCAATAACCTTGCAAGCGCACTAAAAATTCAAACAAAAAAACAAGGCAATTGGGGTGAAATGATTCTTGAAAGTATTCTCCAACAATCAGGATTAGTTAAAAATAGAGAATATTTTTTACAACAAACGATTAAAGATGAAGAAGGAAATGATTTGCGTCCCGATGTTTTGGTAAAACTTCCTGACAATCGCGTGATAATTATTGACTCTAAAGTTTCATTGGTTGGTTATGACCGTTATTGTTCAGCAAATACTCCCGAAGAACAATCAATAGCACTAAAAGAACACTTAAATTCTGTTTATGGACATATAGACGGATTGAGTAAAAAACAATACGACAACATTGAAGAATCCTTAGATTTCACAATGATGTTTGTTCCGATAGAGCCGGCATATCTCATTGCCATTCAAAACGATTCAAGCCTTTGGGGATACGCATATTCGAAAAGAATTTTATTAATCAGCCCCACAAATCTAATCGCTTGCCTTAAAATGATGGCTGATTTATGGAAAAGAGAAATGCAAAGTAGAAACGCAATGGAAATTGTGAAACGTGGCGAGTTGCTTTATGACAAGTTTATTACATTTGTTGGAACTCTTGAAGATGTCGGAAAACATATCAAAAGAACACAACAATCGTACGATTCCGCTATCAACCAATTAAATGCAGGAAATGGAAATTTAGTAGGACAAGCATTAAAATTAAAGAATTTAGGATTAAAATCAAGTAAAGAAATACCTGCCGTAATGCTTCCTATTGACGCCGAAATAGATGATTTGAAACAAATAAGCAACCAAAAACAATAAGTTTTACGTGACAATGATATGCAAGTTTTGACGCTTCTGGGTTTATCCCAAACAACGCTCTAATTTTTCAATATCAACTACTTTCTTTAACACCCGTGCAATCTAAATCCTGTTTTTTCTAATAAGCAAAGGTTAAATGTGATAAAATATCTCTTTTTACAACCACTATAAGACTTAAAAGCAAGGAATTCTAAAATGTGTGCGATAGTCGGCGTCATCAACTCCCCCGAAGCGGCGAAAGTGTCA
>JAITNC010000093.1 GCA_031290675.1 Campylobacteraceae bacterium
AACGCTCTCCCAATTATCTATCTTTTTTGAGGGAAGATTGGACAAAGCGTTGAACATCTCAGGTTATGATACAATTTAAGGTGCTATTGGAACTTGACACGGAATTTGGAAGGGACCCGCTTAAAATACTTGCGCATTTTTATTAACTTATAGAAAATTCTGCTACAATATATATATATATTCACGCTATATACGCACAAGGGAGTTTGTTATGAGTTCAAGCCTATTTAGTTTAAATTCATTAGCTTGGCTTAATAGAAAAATCCTATTCCTCTCTCTATTTGTTCTGATTTTTTTCTCGTTTCTTTTGATTGCTTGCAGTAGAGGTGCTTCATCAAACAATGATGTAATTTCTCTTGCTTTGGTGAAGAGTTTTTTTCCTGCTTTCCCAGATAACCATACTCTCTCTTCTGTAGCGACCGGTAAAAACCATAATGCATCAGCGGCACAAATTGATAATTTCAATGTCTATGTCATTCAAGCTGGATTGTATGATTACGAAGGCTACGGCAGATACTTCAATGATAATGTTTCGCTAAACACAAACGCTACAGTGTATCTTTCAGATAAAAACATTGACTTATATCTTGAGAGCGATACAGAGTTTAACGCCGTTGCTTCCGACGCTACTTATAATAGTGTATTCGGCTCTATAGACGGATATGTTCTTGATGTGCATATCACTAAATTTTATGATGAGAATGAGAATTTATCGTCAAAATTTGTTTCTTATGTAACTCTCCTCTCTTCTCCTCCACACAACTTTACTTGCGGATATTTCAGTCGAGATTGGTATTGTTATAAACGAATCGGTGATATATTATATCAGTGGAATAGTCTTGGCAATGCCTCACACACTTATAGGATAACCAAAAATGGTGTAATGGCAGTGCCGGTAAAGGATTGAGCTAATAACACTATGAGTATCAAATCTATAACAGTATAGCGGTGGATTTTCACCCTGTTCTTATGACGAAAACGAGCTGAGATTGCCACGCTCTCATGGGGCTAATCACCAAAAAGAGAGGTTAAAAGTTGCAAAAAACCGAAATAACTATAACTACAAAAAGAAAAATAAGCTCATTATTTATTAATGCGCTTATTTGATAACCAACTTATCCAAATAGTCTTGCGAACCAACTCTTCTTTTTCGCAGTTCTTTGTATGCTGCTTACACGAGCTTTGTCCTCAAGCATCTTTTTCACAAATGGGCTATAATCTTTATCGTCATTCAAAATATGATGAGTTAGCCATATCTGAAGCTCAGCCATAAGCTGCCCTGTGATATCGTTGCCCTCTCTAAAGGCTGACTGATATTTCCCGACAGTTTGTATAAATGCCTCGTGAACTTTCTTGTGAGGCGCCAACATCGGATAACCAGCCTCGCTCATCAAAGACTCTTCAAATGCAAAATGCGATACCGTGTAGTCCGCTATACCGACTATCGTAGCCGCTATCCGTTCTTTGTCGCGCGTTTTTAAGACATCTTGCAATTCATTGATATACTCAACTATTCTTTGATGTTGCTTGTCTATGACATTTATGCCAAGTTCATATGATGGACTCCAGTCCCAATAAGCCATTTTTTCTCCTATTTATGAATTTTTATTTAGTATATTATAACACTAATAAGCTATATTTGACCATTTTATTACAAATTAAATACTTTCTTTTAACTTCCATTGGATAAAATATGTTTTTATTAACAAAAAAAGGGGAGCATTTTGAGAACGCTAAATGTAGCTCATTCGCCTGACGCTGATGATATTTTTATGTATTATGCTATCAAATTTGGCTGGGTCACAACAAACATAAAGCTTGAAAACACGGCACTTGATATCCAAAGCCTGAACGAATACGCCCTCAAGGGCATCTACGACGCTACGGCTATAAGTTTTGCGCTGTATCCGCTGATAAGAAACGACTATGCGCTGTTGCGTACTGCTGTGAGTTTTGGCGAGGGTTATGGCCCTAAACTTATCAAGAAAAAAGGCGTGAAGCTTAAGAGAAATTTCAAAGTCGCTTTGAGCGGCGAGCATACCACAAACGCACTTTTATTTAAAGTAGCGTATCCGCAAGCGAGGGTGATTTATAAAAACTTTTTAGAGATTGAAAAGGCAGTTTTGGAGGGCGAGAGCGACGCCGGAGTGCTGATACACGAGAGTATTTTGAACTTTGACGAGAGCCTTGAAGTTGAGCGGGAGATTTGGGGTATATGGCAGGAACTTGCCATAGATGAGTTGCCCCTCCCGCTCGGCGGAATGGCACTTAGACGCTCCCTGCCGCTGCTTGTAGCGTGTGAGTGTGAAGATACTTTGGTGCAGGCGGTCAAAGTCGCTGTAAATTGCAAAAAACAACTCTCAAAGATGTTGCTTGAACGCTCACTCGTGCGTGTTGAGGAGGCGGATTTGGAGAAATATCTAAATCTATACGCCAACGACAAGTCGGTTTCTATGGACGAAAAACAGTTGAAAGCTGTGGACAAACTCTTTGAAATAGGCTACAACGCCGGCTTTTACGACGAAAAAATAAGCGCGAAAGATTTTTTGATACCAAATGAGTATTTGAAAGATAGATTTTCATGAGCTATAAAGAGATAGATTTTTCAAAATACTCAAGCATCAAGATAGGCGGACGCGTGAAAACACTCGTGATAGACGAGCTCATGCCGATAGAGAAGGGTGTTTTTATCGTAGGTGGCGCGAACAATCTCCTCATCTCGCCAAACCCTCCGCCCTTGGCGATACTCTCATCAAGATTTGACTTCATAAAAGAAGAGGGCGATGTTTTGCGTGTAGGGGCAGGTGTAGGTGGCGGCAGACTGCTCTCATACGCCAAAAAACACGACATAGCGGGCTTTGAGCTGTTGCAAAAACTACCCGGCAAACTCGGCGGTATCGTCAAGATGAACGCCGGATTGAAAGAGTTTTGTATATCGGACAATCTCCTCGGCATCATCACGGAAGAAGGCGAAAAGAGCCGACAAGATATCAATTTTTCATACAGAAACAGCGATATAAAAGGCGTGATTTATGAAGTTTTGTTTGAGAAAAAAAGCGGTTTTGATGAGAAAAAACTCGCAGCGTTCAAAGAGATGAGGAAAAATCAGCCAAAAGAGCCGAGTGCCGGAAGCTGCTTTAAAAATCCGCCAAATGATTACGCCGGCAGACTCTTGGAACTTGCGGGTTTCAAAGGCAAAAGAGAAGGAAATATGGCGTTTAGTGATGTACACGCCAACTTTTTGATAAATCTTGGCGGCGGCACTTTTGAGGAAGCCATCACTCTCATCAAAGCGGCGCAAAAGGCTGTTTTTGAGCACTTTGGCATAGAGCTTGAACTTGAGATAAAGATAGTCTAAAAACGCAAAAAATCATAATTTAAGTCAAAA
>JAITNC010000098.1 GCA_031290675.1 Campylobacteraceae bacterium
ATACATTTTTTTGTTAAAATTTTGTTATAATAACGCATTAAAGGATTTAATCCCTTGCGTTCTTTGTCCTTACCGTCCAAGACGGGAAAGGTGGTAGAAATATGAAGTTTATTTTGTTCCTGCGTTTGCAGGTAAGAGTAAATTTCAAGGCTAAGGTTCTCAAACAGCTCTTAGCCTTGTTTAAGCTCTTTTAATCTAGTGGGGCGAAAGCCCCGCTATCTTAAAAACTTAATCGTATTATATCATAATTTCTTTGTTTTGGTTGCTGCTGGCGGGTGAAGGTGTAAAAAAGAAAAACCCGTCAATTCAAAATGGCACAAGTTGTAACATTCAAATTAAAAATTTATAAAGTTATAATACAAAAAGGGTAAGAGCTGAGATTGCCACGTCGCTTCGCTCCTCACAATGACACAAAAGGGCGTGTGAGGGCAAATAACACAGATGCTTCGGCTTCGTTCACGCATGACAATGTGGGGGGGGCTTCGCCTTTTTGTCTGACAAAAATGTGGATTGCCACGCCTGCGGCTCGCAATGACGGGAGTGACGTAGAGCTACAACAACTCCCTAAAATCATACTTACTTTCTGTCAATTTTTCACGAATACGCTCTTGGTGGTCTTTGCCTTTTGTTTCAAGCGTTATCGTTATATTGGCGTCGCCGAACTCAAGCGTGGTGGAAACTCTGTCGTAGTCTATCTTGACTATATTTGCATTTACATCTCTCAATATATCGGTGAGTTTCATAAGCGCACCGGGTTTGTCCACGAGAGTTATCATCAAAGTCATCTTTCTGGCGGACTTGATAAGACCTTTTTCTATGATGACGGAGAGCATTTGGACGTCTATATTTCCGCCGCTTAGGATAGTTCCTATCTTCTCGCCCGGGAAAAACGGAAATTTTTGATGTATGATAGCCGCTACTCCCGCCGCTCCTGCCCCCTCAACGACAAGTTTTTGATGTTCAAGCAAAAACAGTATAGCCGCCGCTATCTCCTCATCGTCCACGAGCACGACATCATCAACACACTCAAGTATGGTTTTGAGGTTGAACTCGCTCACATCTCGCACGGCGATACCGTCCGCTATCGTACGCACACTTTGTGAGTTCAGCACTTTTTTGTTGTGAAATGAGTTGTACATAGCCGCCGCACCTTTCGCCGCCACGCCGATAACTCGTATCTTGGGGTCAAGCTGCTTTAACGCCGAAGCCACTCCGCCTATCAGACCGCCGCCGCCTATCGGGACTACGACTGTTTCTATGGAGCTGAGTTCGTTATATATCTCCACGCCGATAGTTCCCTGCCCCGCCATGATATTTTCGTCCTCAAATGGGGGAATAAACGTCAGAGCGTTATCTTTGGCGTATTTGATAGCATAAGCTTTCGCCTCGTCAAAATTGTCGCCGTGCAGTATGACCTCCGCACCCAAAGACTTCGTGCCCACGACCTTCAACAACGGCGTGGACTCGGGCATCACTATAAACGCTTTGATGCCAAACTCTTTTGCGCTGTACGCTACGCCCTGTGCGTGATTGCCCGCACTCGCCGCTATAACGCCCCTGTTTCGCTCTTCGTCGCTCAAAGTTGCTATTTTATTGTACGCGCCCCTTATCTTGTATGCGCCTGTCAGCTGAAGATTTTCTTTTTTGATATAAATTTCCGCACCTGTTATCCTGCTCAAAGCCGGCGCATATGCGAAAGCTGTTTTGTTTACGATGCCGTTTATACGTTTTCCAGCCTCTATGATGTTTTCTAAAGGTATCATCTCATCTCCAATTTTTGGTATTCTATCGCACTGCATCTGTCTTGGATAGCGTCAAGCCCCAAAGCGTGCGCTTCGTTTATAACTTGGTCATTTATTATGCCTAGTTGCAGCCACAGTGTTTTCACGTCATCTCTTTTTTTAATCTGCTCCAAAACTTCAAACGCAAAATCTGCTTTTCTAAACACATCTACCATATCAACTCTCTCTTTTATATCGTCCAGACTTTTGTAAACCTTCTCGCCAAGTATAAAATCCTCTTTTGGATATACGGGAATGATTTTGAAGCCTTTGGATTGTAAAAACTCGGCAACTTTATAGCTTGCTTTTTCACTGTTCGGCGAAAGCCCTATGATAGCTATGGTCTTTGTTTCTTGAAAAATTTTCTTGATTAGTATATCTTCGTTTATCACTGCTGTTCCAATCTGAAAAGTTAAATGCACATAAAGTTATAAGTATATCACAACACAACTTCTATATTTTTAAATCCCTAAATTAAATAACAGAGCGAATATTTTTTCGTACCCCGCTATATACGTGCAAATCACAGAAAGCGAGAGCAAGATAGCCAAAAGTGCCAAGGCTCGTCTTTTTTCTCTAAAGATACTGACAACAGCGCACAAAAGAGCCAAAAAAGCCGACAAAACAGCCGCCGAGTGCGTAAAAAAGAGTTTGTTATCTGCGAAAAATGAGACAAAAAACACCCTCGCCTCCTCGTACGTTCCACTATACTCTTCAACGTGAGGCAATATATAAAACAGAGGTGCAAAAAACAGAAGCACTCCAAGCGCACCAAAGAGCAGAGCCGCAAGAGAAATAAAGCGATGATTTTTAAAAGCCATTTTATCCTCCAAGTGCCGCCAACACAAAAACAAAAAAGCCCAAAATAACGTACGATGTAAGGGCTATGGCGATGTGCGATACGGCAAACAGTACAGACAAAAGGGTATTTTTGACGATAAGCGCACTGCTTGAGCCAAACAAAGCGCAAGAGGCTATCAAAAACCCCAAAGATGTTACGATGAGTGCAAAAAGTATCAAAAAGAAAATGCCAAATACGAACAAACCGTCAAGTCTAAACTTCAAATAATCCAACAAATGCAAATCAAAATAGACAAACCCGATAGACACGAGCGAGGCCAAGAAAAACGCATACCCTTTACTCATCAGCCAAAACGCCCTTTTGTCGCCCTTTTTTGTGTACAAAAATATCAATTCACAAATGGCGGCGACAATGATAAAAAATATCAATACAATAAACACTTTGTTCTCCTAATTTACATCGCAAATATGCCGATAAGCAAGACAAGTATCGCCAAAATGAGCGTGATGACGACAAATACGACACCCAAAATCGCAAACACCTTTTGCCTGTTTTTCTGACAAAGACCCGCTATGCCCAAACCAAGCCCGATAAGAAGGATAGCGATGATGAGAAAGTACAACAGACCTATCACTGCAGCGATAGTCTCATCAGCTCCAACACCACCGTCTATTGAGTTTTCCATGACTCCTGCTATAACAAGCAAAAGAAAAAAACCAACGAAACTCACTATTGTTATGATAAAAGACGCTATGCCCAAACCAGAATGCTTAACTCTCTCTTCCAAAATGTTGCCTTTTTATGATGATTTTAAAAAACATTATATTTTACAGTCGTTTAAATTGAGCTTTTCCAAAATCACGCCGCTTTCAATGTGAGTGGTGTATGGAAATTGGTCAAAGAGTGCGAAGGAGCGTATTTTGTGGCTCTTGCAAAGCTCGTCCAAGTCGCTTTTGAGCGTGTGCGGGTTGCAGGAGATATATATGATGTTGTCAAAACGCCGCAAAAACTCCCTGCTCTTGGGTTCAAGTCCGGCTCTCGGCGGGTCAATCAAAATATGCGTGAAATCGTACGAAGAAAGCTCTATATCTTTAAGGCGAAAAAACTCTCTTTTGCCCGCCATCGCCTCCATCAACTCCTCTGCGCTGAGTCTGACAAATGTTATATTTGAGGCGGCGTTTATAGCGGCGTTGTCTCTCGCGGCG
Organism: Campylobacteraceae bacterium; assembly: GCA_031290675.1. Classification (GTDB taxonomy): domain Bacteria; phylum Campylobacterota; class Campylobacteria; order Campylobacterales; family Campylobacteraceae; genus JAIRKW01. The sequence continues at coordinate 3,789 of JAITNC010000098.1, forward strand.
TTGATAGAAGCTTTGGAGATTTCAGTCGCCAAAACGCTCCTAAAACACAAACTCAAAGGTATAGTAAAATTTCCGTGCCCACAGTAAAGCTCCAGCAAATCCCTTCTCTTTGAGAGCAAGACTTGTTTACTCACCCACGATATCATCTGCTCATTTACACCGCGATTTGGCTGCGAAAACGACCCCTCATATATCTTGTAGTGATAACTTTTGCCCTCTACGTTCAGCGTTTCGCTAACAAAATCGCCATTTAAGGCTATCTTGACGCCCTTGCTTCTGCCTATCATCTTTACGCTCAAGCGCTCGCCGCACTCTTTGGCTTCGCCCTCCCAAAGCCCATCAAGGCGTTTGTGGTACAGCAAAGAGACCAATATATCGCTCACGGAGGATAAAAACTCAACGCCGAACAACTCCTCTTTCAGCGTGGGGTTATTTTGGATATACGCAAGCAGTTTTGGCATCAAAGCGGCTATCTTTTCATCTACTTTCAGACATTTGTCTATCGGGAGTTTGCCGCTTTTGTCGCTCTTGTGCATAGCGTAAGATATCTGCTCTTTGTCGTGCCATATCACAAACTCGGCTCTTGTTCTGTAGTGGACAGGTCGTGAGGAGTGCCACCCAAACCCCTCAACGCCAAATGGCTCAAAAAGCTTTTTTATCTCTTGAAGTTTAAAACTCTTTTGAGCTTCATAATCCAAATCGTGCAGCGTACAACTCCCGCACTTGCCGAAATATTCACAGTTCATTGTTATCCTGATTGGCGTTATTTATTTGAAGTGTATTTTACAAGAAAGTTTTATAGTTTTGCCTTTTTGCGTACAATTTTTCGCACGCAAAAAGGCTTTTTTATGTCAGTCGGCTAAAGCGTAGTCTTTGATAAGGTTAAAATTTAAATATTTATATATATTTTCCTCTTTGCCGCTTAGCTTTTTAGGTACTATGCTCAAGTACTCCTCTTTGGTCGGCAAGCGTCCGAGCAGAGCGCACACAGCGCCAAGTTCAGCACTTCCAAGATATACTTTCGCCCCTACGCCCATTCTGTTGTCAAAATTTCTCGTTGAGGTTGAAAATACCACAGCTGCGTCTTTTACTCTGGCTTGATTTCCCATACACAAACTGCAGCCGGGTATCTCTATTCTCGCTCCAGCAGCTCCAAAAACAGAGTAGTATCCCTCTTCTGTGAGTTTTGCCTTATCCATCTTTGTCGGAGGCGCTATCCAAAGACGTGCGGGTACTTGCCCCTCGCCTCTTAGTATCTCGCCAAGCGCACGATAATGACCTATATTTGTCATACAACTTCCGACAAACACTTCGTCTATATTTTTGGCTCTACTTGTATCAGCGAGTATCTCGCTCAAAGTCGCCACATCGTCAGGGTCGTTTGGACAAGCGAGTATCGGCTCTTTTATCTCGTTCAGGTCTATCTCTATCACAGCGGCGTATTTTGCGTTGCTGTCAGCCTTGACAAGCTTCGGATTTTGTATCCACTCTCTCATCTTGTCGGCTCTCCTGCTCAATGTTTTGGCGTCGCCGTAGCCCGCTTCTATCATTGAGTTGATAAGCGTGATGTTTGAGTTGAGATACTCTATGATGGGCTCTTTGTTCAACGCCACGCAGCAAGCCGCCGCACTTCTCTCAGCCGAAGCGTCAGACAGCTCAAACGCCTGCTCCACTTTCATATCGCCAAAACCTTCTATCTCAAGTATCTTTCCGGCAAATATATTTTTCTTGTTTTGTTTGGAAACGCTCAAAAGTCCCTGCTGTATCGCGTAATACGGTATAGCATTTACCAAATCCCTCAACGTGATACCGCTTTGAAGTTTGCCTTTAAATCTCACAAGTATGGACTCAGGCATATTTAGCGGCATAGAGCCCGTAACAGCGGCAAACGCCACAAGTCCCGAACCTGCCGGAAATGATATACCTATCGGAAATCTCGTATGGCTATCTCCGCCCGTGCCGACAGTGTCGGGGAGTACCATTCGGTTGAGCCACGAGTGTATGACGCCGTCCCCCGCCTTGAGGCTCACGCCCCTTCTGTTTCTGATAAAAGTAGGAAGTGTACGTTGAAGTTTTACATCGCTTGGCTTCGGATACGCCGCTGTGTGGCAAAAACTCTGCAACACAAAATCAGCCCCAAAATCAAGCGCTGAAAGCTCCACTATCTCATCTCTCGTCATAGGTCCTGTGGTATCTTGACTGCCCACCGTCAGCGTCAAAGGCTCTACGTACATTCCCGCTCGCACACCTGTTAGTCCGCAGGCAAGTCCTACTATCTTTTGCGCTTGCGTAAAGCCGACATTTTTATCATCTTGCGGCTGTGAAGGCTTGATAAATGTATCGTCCTCTTTAAGTCCCAGACTTTCTCTCGCTTTTGTGCTTAAGCCTCGTCCTATGATGAGAGGTATGCGTCCGCCAGCTCTGTACTCATCAACTATCGTATTTGGCGAGAGCGTGAAAGTCCCGACAACTTCGCCGTTTTTTAGTACTTTACCTTCATATGGCAATACGTCTATCACATCGCCTGTTTTCAGTTTGCCGACATCTACCTCTATCGGAAGTGCGCCGCTATCCTCAGCGGTATTGAAAAATATCGGAGCGATAGTACTTCCCAAAATCACGCCGCTTGTTTTTTTGTTTGGCACAAAAGGAATATCCTCGCCTATATGCCACTGTATAGAGTTGATACCTGACTTTCTACTGCTTCCCGTACCCACGACATCGCCCACATAAGCGACCGTATAGCCTTTGGCTTGAAGTTCTTTTATGGTTTTCAGTGCTTCGGGCATTTTTTTATTTAACATAGCGTTGGCGTGAAGCGGTATATCGCTCCTCGTGAAAGCTTCGCTCGCAGGGCTCAGGTCGTCCGTATTTGTTTCTCCGTCCACCTTCAAAACAACGAGCGAGAGTTTTTCGCTAAGCGGCTCTCTGCTCGTGAACCACTCGGCGTTTGCCCAAGAAAGCAAAACATCTTTCGCAAATCTGTTTGTTTTTGAAAGCTCCACTATCGTGCCGAACGCCTCATATACCAATATAATGTGCTTCAACTCTTCGGCTGCGGCGAGCGCTAAACTCTCATCTTTGCTTGAAAGCGTATCAACCAAAGGTTTGACATTGTAACCGCCGAGCATAGTTCCCAAAATTTTTATAGCTTTTATTTTAGAGATGAGTAAACAGGTAACACTTTCTCTTAATATCTCACTCAAAAAGGCAGCTTTTACACTCGCAGCTTCATCAACTCCGGGCGGAACTCTGTTCTCTAAAAGCTGTAACAAGTATTCGCTGTTTTTATCGTTTTTTTTCAAAAGCTCCACAAGTTCAGCCGTCTGCTTGGCGTTTAAGGGCAGTGGCGGCACGCCGTCCTTCTCTCGCAACTCTATATGCTCTTTATACTCTTTCAAAAAATCACTCATCATAATATCCTTTGTGCTTGTTTGCAATTTATTTTAACTGATAAAACTTTTGAGTATCATAAGTCTTTAAACTAATCATTCCACACAGGTGTATTATTAAGTTTTATTTTTTTGTGTATATTTGGAATAAATGTATCTCAATCGCCCAGTGGGCTAAAGCCGAGAGCGAAGATAATGAGCATGTAGCAGATGAACACAAAAAGCCACGCTATGATATTTAAGATAATAGACGCTGCATCTTTTGTTTTTATCGCTGCAGCAGTGCCAATAACAGCCAATGCAATGACTATAAACAAGTGTTTCCAAGTCAACATGACAAAGAAATAAAAAATCATCACCACAGCCACAACAATAGCAATGATATTCACAAAAACGCCGCTTTTCATACTACTCTCCTTTTCAAAATAATTTTCCGAGCTCTTTTAGCGCC
>JAITNC010000150.1 GCA_031290675.1 Campylobacteraceae bacterium
TAGAGGTTTGAAAGTATGGACAGCAATTTACATATAGCAAAAAAAATGATAAAAATTATGATATTTTGGATTATGCTTTTAATTTTTATATACATTGCCGAATATTTAAATCTAAATAGAGGGATGTATTTTGAAAGTTCCAATAAAATAAATACAATAATTCAGTATGGGAATAAAGCTGGAAAATAGTTGCTATTGGATTGCCAACGATTGAGCGCAAACCCGTAATGGCATGGGGTTATGCAAAATCGTAATACAAAACCACCCCGTCCTACGGACACCCCTCCGCAGGAGGGGAATTTAAGAAACACCACCCCCTCCATTGTCATGACTTCACGTAGACGAAGTATCTGTGTTGCGTATTACATTGTATGACACAATAAAAAGATGGATTGCCACGCCTGCAAGCAAACAATAAGACTTTAATCAAATTAGTAGTAAAATCTCCTCTAAATTTACGCAGGAGTTTTTTGTGTCCCAAGTTTTGGCATTGAAGTACAGACCGTCAAGTTTTGACAAATTGATAGGGCAAGACGCGATAGTTACGACGCTCTCCTCAGCTTTGTCGCAAAACCGCCTATCGCACGCTTATCTCTTTTCAGGCTTAAGAGGCAGCGGCAAGACCTCCACCGCCAGAATTTTCGCCAAAGCCTTAGTGTGCGACCAAGGCCCCACAAACAACCCTTGCGAAGTATGTGAAAATTGCAAAAGCGCCAACGAAAACCGCCACATAGACATCATAGAAATGGACGCGGCGAGCAGCAGAAAGATAGACGACATCAGGGATTTGATAGAACACACAAAGTACAAACCCTCAATAGCCCGTTTTAAGATTTTCATCATAGACGAGGTTCATATGCTCACCCGTGAGGCTTTCAACGCACTTTTGAAAACGCTGGAAGAGCCGCCTGAGTATGTCAAATTTATCCTCGCCACGACAGACCCGCTGAAACTTCCGGCTACCATCTTATCGCGCACGCAGCATTTTCGCTTCAAACAGATATCCAAAAGCGACACGGTAAAACACTTGGAGCATATCTTGAACCTTGAGGGCATCAAGTACGATACTGCAGCTCTTGAGATTATCACGAGGGCGGGCGGAGGCTCGCTTCGGGACACGCTCACGCTCTTAGACCAAGCCATCATCTTCTCAAAAGGGGACTTGTCGCCCTCCTCTGTCGCCTCTATGTTGGGCTTGCTTGACCCTGCGAAGCTGGACGAGATTTACGAAACGATACTCAACAAAGACCGCAAAAAAACGCTCACTCTCATCAAAGAGTTGGAGATGTACGAGTGCGAAACAGTGATAGACGAGATGATAGCGTACCTCAAAGATAGATATTTTGAGCAGGACGCCACTTACTCTACGATGCTTTGCGAGAGATTTTTCAGGATTTTGAGCGAGGCTAAGGGGCTGCTTTTCCTCAACGCTGAAAATAGCTTTGTGCTCTCGTTGGTATTTTTCAAGATGATAGAAGCTCTAAATATCAAAAAAGTGGACGATATGATAGCCGCTTTGGAGAGTGAAAAGTTTGATATAGCGGAGCTAAAGCAAGAGAGCGCCAAAAGCCCTGCCGCCGTTGTCGCTGCACCTAGTGTCCAAAAGTCAGACGAGGCGAAATTTCGCACGCTTGTAGACAAGCTGAGCGATAGAAATATGGAACTTGGCGAGTGTTTCAAGGGTTCGGTGGATTTTGTGGAGTTCAAAGAGGGCACACTGCACCTCGCCTCACGGGCGCAAAATGAGTGTCAAAAGCTGCTCAGACAAAACTCGGCTATCATCAAACACTTTATAAAAGATGTCTTTGGTTTTGAAACGCAGCTCTCTATGACACAGGCGGAAAAGAGCGAAGAGAGCGAGCCTGCTGAACACCCTTTTGTGAAAAAAGCCGTTGAGCTTTTTGCAGGGGAGAGTGCGAAAGAGTAAAAAGCTAAAAATTTTTAGATATAATTCGCAAATAACACAAAAATAAGGATTTAGATGACAAATAGAGAATACGTAAAAGCTATGTTTGAACTCCAACAGTCGCTCAACGACGAAACCAACGGCACGGGTTGGGAGAAGGGCTACACAAAAACAAATAATATTATAAATTGGCGCAGATGCATATATATGGAGTGCGCAGAGCTCATAGACAGCTTCAACTGGAAACACTGGAAGGATTTGAACAAGCCCATAGATTGGGAAAATGTGCGCGTAGAGATAGTAGACATATGGCACTTTATCATGAGCCTGCTGCTTGAACACTACAAACTGAACGCTCAGGGCGACATAGACGCTATCGTGAACGACATAGAAAATACGAAAGGTTTTAAAGACTTTTGCAACGAAGCGTACAAAACGGACGCTGTGAACTCGTTTGAAATCATCAACGACATAGAGACGCTCATAAACAAATCTACAAACAAAGACCTAAGGGCGTTTGATGCGATGCTTGTGGAGTATTTCGCCCTCTCTTTGAAGTGCGGCGTAAATCTGCGCCATCTTTACAAGTATTATGTAGCCAAAAATATCCTAAACCGTTTTCGCCAAAATCACGGCTACAAAGATGGAACTTACAAAAAAGTATGGGGCGGCAAAGAGGACAATGTCGTTATGCTTGATATTTTGACAAAACACCAAAACCTCACCCCGCAAGAGCTTTACGAGAAATTGGAAGATTTGTACAGGTAAGATTTTTTGGGTGGGGTCGCGATGCCACCACTCGCCTCTTGTATCATCGTGAGCATAATAACTAAAATATGACACAACAAAAGTCGTGTCATATTTTGCAATCTGAAAAACTAAAGATATTTAAAGACTGTCTGGCAAAGCCTCAATCCAATCTTTTCTATATTGCGTCAATCCAGCACCAGTTGTCTCTGTTATGTTCCACACAATCTGTTGCAACTTATAAGTTATATCATCATAGTCATCTTCCTCAGCATCGGTATATTCTTCTACATTTATCTTTTTATTTGCCACAAGATCTGTCAACTCTTTGAGAGTAGCAGAATCAGATACTATGAGCTTATCATACCATTCTGCATCACCATCATATGTTGCATGTTTATTCACATTTCCGCAATACATAACGAGTGTAATCCTATAAAGAGTGTTAGCTGGAACTGCGACTGAAGCCTTTTTTAGAAGAATCCCGTTTTGATACTTTCCTGTTGAAGATCTTGCTATCAAGCGAGCTGGAAAAGTCACGTTTGTAGAGACATTGTTATTATTACGTACTACTATTAACACTTTTACATAAGTCGCACCGCTACCTACTGCGACATCATAAGTGCCAGGTATTATATTATAGTTTGGCGTATATAAGTTTTGTTCAAGTTTTTTTGAAAATTTTGCTTGTAGATCATCAGTCTCTGTCTGCCTTCCTGCAATCTTATATCCTCTAATACTACTACTGTTTATCTCTATGCCTTCAGGAAATACAAACTCTTCTCCTGATATCTCGCCTGTATTATCACCAAATCCCGAAATATCTCCTACGCTATCGCCACCACTACTACTACCGCCGCCGCTACTGCCGCAGCCTACTAAAAATCCCGCAAACAAAACTGCCATAAACAGTTTAATAAATTTATGTGTCATATAAATCCTTTCATATAAATTATGACAAAAACCGCCTCTTTGTGAGGAACCACCGCAAGAAACTACTGTAAATATATTTTTTCTATAAAAAATATTTCACCTTTTAAATATAAATGTTACAATAAAAAAATTTAAATATAAATAAATATATTTTGAGCTTTTGTGGGTTTTTCACTCTGCTATGTCATACCCATCGTTGTCATTCGTGAACGAAGGCGAAGAATCTCAGCTCTCGTTCTATACAAAAAAAGAAAAGACAAACGAAACACAGATATTTGCAAGCTCTGCATGACATAAGAGATGGATTGCCACGCCTGCTGGCGCAGGCTCGCAATGACGGTAGAAAGTCGCTTCGCTCCTCGCAATGGCACAATGGCGGTGGTGATTAATTAGGAATTTGAAGGCGAAAAACCACCCCTCCTCACGATAATATGACGGGGGGATTACAGCCTCAGCTCTTTTAAAACAACATCATCTTTTTGGATAGGGCGTTTGTTGCCATCTTCGTCCACCGCTACGTATGTAACAAGGGCGCTTGTTACGTGCAGATGAAGCTCCTTGTGGTTCACGACCCGTTCAGCGAAGACTTCTATCTGCGTCTGCACAGAGCTGTTGCCGACTTTGATTATCTTTCCGTAGCAGCTCACTGCGTCCCCTACTTTGACGGATTTTTTGAACTCAAGCGAATTTACGGCGACTGTGGCAAAATTGCCGGAGTCCAAGTCCCGCACCGTAAGCGCACCCGCTATGTCTATCTGCGACATTATCCACCCGCCAAATATATTGCCCTTGGCGTTCGTGTCTTTGGGCATCGTTACTATTCTGGTTCTTAGTTTTCCATAATTTTGCATTTTTATCTCCTATATAACCCAATCAAAAACTACGTCTTTATCTCTTTTAGACCTTTTTGAAGCTTTGTCCGTGTATTGAAGTTCGGGATTTTTCATACTGACGTTTGTTTTGCCCGCTACAGAGCTCGTGATAAACACGTTTCCGCCGATGACAACGCCCTCGCCTATCACTGTATCGCCGCCGAGTATGGAAGCTCCGGCGTACACTATGACGCTGTTTTCAAGTGTCGGGTGTCTTTTCGTGCCTCTCAGCGACTGCCCCGCCTTGAGCGACAAAGCCCCGAGCGTTACGCCTTGGTAGATTCTAACAAAGTCGCCTATTATCGTGGTTTCGCCGATGACAACGCCTGTGCCGTGGTCTATAAAAAAGTGCTGACCTATCCTCGCACCCGGGTGTATGTCTATGCCTGTGAGAGCGTGCGCATATTCACTCATGATGCGCGGTATGAGCGGCACTTGCAGCAGATACAACTCGTGGGCGATACGGTGAACCATAACGGCAAAAATGCCCGGATAAGAAAATATAACCTCATCAGTGCTTGAAGCCGCAGGGTCGCCCTCGTACGCCGCCTCTACGTCGGTAGCCAAGATATCGCGTATATCGGGTATCTTGCTCAAAAATAGAAGCGTTTTCTCTTTTGCGATTTTTAGCATCTCATCTTTGTTGATGAGTTTTTTATCGCCCTGCAGCAAAAGCGCACTAAAAATCTGCTTGTGCAGCTTGTCGTAGATGAGCGTCAAATGCTCGGCTATCACGAACTCTACCTCAACTTGTCTGTGAAAATAGCCCGGGAAAAGCACCTCTCTTAAATTTAAAATGACCCCTTTTACCTCATCTCTTTGAGGAATGGTATCGCGATTTATATGGCTTATTATCGCATGTTTTGCGTAACTCTCAGAGATGGTTGAAACTATCTGTTTTATCTCTTTATTCACTTTTTTTAACTCCAAAAAATTAATATTTCGTCATCGTGCTGTCTATCTCATCAGCCCACGCCAAGATGCCGTCTTTAAGGTTCAAAAGTCTGCCTTTAAACCCGCTGCGGCTTAGTATCTGTATCGCGTAAACGCTCCTAACTCCGGACTTACAAAGCACTACCGTATCAACGTTTCCGTTTATCTTGCCGACACTCGTCGCAACGCTGTTTAGCGGGATATTTACGGAATTTTCAAGCCTTGCTATCTCAAACTCGTCCCTCTCACGCACGTCTATTATATTGATTTTTTCATTATTGTCAATTTTTCGCTTGAGCTCGTGCACGCTGATATGTTCTACTTCGCTCTCATCTTCGCTTTTGAGTCCACAAAAAAACTCATAATCCACAAGCTTCGTGATGGTCGGATTTTTGCCGCAAATCGGACAATTTTCATCTTTTGCCATTTTTATTTGTGTAAATCGCATTTTCCACGCATCAAACAGTAAAAGCCTGTTTATCAAAAGCTCCTCTGCGCCGATGATGAGCTTGATAATCTCATTTGCCTGTATGCAGCCTATGATACCCGGCAGTACGCCAAAAACGCCGCCCTCACCGCAGCTTGGAGCAAACCCCGGAGGTGGCGGAGAAGGAAAAAGGCATCTATAGCAAGCGCCTTTTTCAGCCCAAAAAAGGCTAGCCTGCCCCTCAAAACGAAAGATAGAGCCGTAAGCGAGCGGTTTTTTCAACAGCACGCAAGCGTCATTTACAAGATAGCGCGCGGGAAAGTTGTCCGTGCAATCCGCTACGATATCAAAATCTTTGATGATATCAAGTGCGTTTTCGCTTGTCAGTTTTGTGTTGAAAGTGATGACATTTACGTGCGGGTTGATGCCCAAAATAGCCTCTTTCGCAGACTCCGTCTTCAGTTTGCCGACGTTTTTGACCGTGTGAATAATCTGCCTTTGGAGATTTGTCACATCAACTTCATCAAAATCCACAATCCCGATGCTCCCCACGCCGGCAGCCGCCAGATAAAGGGCTATCGGCGAGCCGAGCGCACCGCCTCCGACAAGCAAAACTTTGCTCTGTTTGAGGCGTTTTTGCCCCTCCATACCGACATTTGGCAGTATGATATGGCGGCTGTATCGTGTAATCTCATCTTGCGTAAGGTTTGGCAGAGTTACGCTCTCATCATTGAAGTTCATATCTTTCCCCGTAATATAACGAATAGATGTATTATACTAAATAAGAGGCATTTTGTCATAATATTTTTCGCATACTTGAAAATATTTATTTTGAAGCAGACGAAAATGAGAAGGTTGAGCCCTCGCCCAAGACGCTTTTTATGCTCAACTCAAGTCCGTGCGCCTTTAAGATATACGACACAAACGTCAGCCCGAGCCCAAGAGAATTGTTCCAGCTCCTGCCGCTGACACGGTAAAATTTCTGCGTGATTTTCGCTATCTCGTCCGCCGCTATGCCGATACCCTTGTCGCTCACGCTAAACACCCTGCCCTCAAGCGTAACTTCTACGTTCTCATCGGAGTATTTCAAGGCGTTAGCGATGAGATTTGACACTGCTATCTCTATCATCTGCAAATCAGCTCTGAGCATGGTGCGCTCGCCTTTGTAGTTGAGCGTGCGTGAAGGTTCGCTAACCCTAAACGAAGCGACCACCTCGCTCACAAGAGAGTTCAGGTCAAACTCCGTAAGCCGCAGACGCAGCTCGCCGCTCTCAAGTTTCACACTTAAGACGAGCCTGTCTATCATATCTGATATTTTTTGGCTGTTTTTGAGGATTTTTTCTAAAAACTTTTTTCTTATATCGGCGCTCAGCGCGTCGTCGTCGTTTAGCGTTTGAGCGTATCCGATGATGGAAGCCAATGGGTTTTTGAACTCATGGCTAATGGCCGATATGACATCGCTTTTTTGGCGGCTTGCAAGTTTTATTTTGGCTGTATATTTGCGCTTTTGTTTGGCTTTTTTCTCAAGCTTGCGGGCGAGTTTTTTGAAGTACACTTCTATCTGTTTGAACTCTTGAGCGAACCCCAATGTCAAGTCGGTTGGATAGTTTTTCTCCGCCAAAGCGCCGAATGCTGCGTTTAGTTTTGTAACCTCATCTTTGATTTTTTTGCCAAAGGCATGAGAGTAGAAAAACCCAGCAAACAGTATCAAGACAAATATCAACGCTACATTTAGCCAAAGTGCGTAAAATCGCTTCGTTATAAACTCAAGCGGGGTTGTTACTCTGATAAAATATGGCTCGTTTTTTATCGTAACCATCTTGGCGACATTTAAAAAACGTGAACGCAGGGTATCGGAGTATCTCACCGCCACGCCAAATTCGCCCTCACGTGAGCGCACTATCTCCTCTCTGTTGTTGTGATTTTCCAGTACTCCGATGTCCGCTGAACTGTCGGCGATGACTTTGCCGCCGCCATCTATGATACTAAGGCGCATGTGCGTATTTTCGCCGAACTTTTTTGCATACGCTCCAAGCTGCTTCTCATCTGAGATGGAAATACTCAGCGTCTGTATCGTGGTTTTCAAGAGATTTTCGTACCGCTCAAACTCAATATGGCGAAAGATAAAATAACTGCTAACGCCAAATATCAAAACAGACGCCGCCAAAAGCGTAGCAAGCCGCCGTGAAACGTGCTGATGAAGCCTCAACATAATATATACCCCACTCCCCAAACGGGCTTGATATATCGCTTCTCTTTGTCGGGGTCTATCTTTTTGACAAGGCGGCTGATGGCGACATTGACGCTCTTTTCTTGAAAAAGCTCGTCGCTTTGCCAAACACTCTCAAGCAAAAAATCACGGTTTAAAACGCTGTTTTTGTTCTTGATAAATGCCGCTAAAAGGTCAAACTCAAGCTTTGTAAGCTCCGTCTTTTTGCCCGATATAAAGGCTTCACGTGATTTGAGGTTGAGCGTGATGTCCTTGAAACTCACGACTCTGCTCTCTCCCTTTGTGCGCTCTCTTAACGCCTTGACACGCAAGATGAGCTCGTTCATATTGAAAGGTTTTTTCAAGTAATCGTCCCCGCCTCTTAAAAACCCCTCCTCAACGTCTTTGTCTTTATCTTTGGCGGTTACGAAAATGGCGGGTATATTTACTCCTTTTTTGCGCAGGTACTCTACAAACTCGCTCCCCTCGGCATCTTTGAGGTTTCTGTCTACTATCATCACGGCGCACTCCTCCTCGCTCAAAAACTTTTCAACATTTTTGACCGACAAAAAGCCGACGGTGTCAAATCCCGCTTTCAAGAGATGAAACTCCATCAGTTCAAGTAAATCCTGCTCGTCTTCTATGATGACTACGATATCGCTCATGCTAATCCTTTAGTGTGTCCTAAGCGCCCCGCCGCTTCTTGCGTACAAGATGAGTTTGGCGATAGCAACGGAGCGGTCGGCTATCTTTTCAAGCTTTCTCGCCGTACTCAAAATCTCTATACAGTTTGCGCTAAAGTCCAGATTTTTGCCAAGCTCTTTTAAGATATTTTTCTCCAAGATGGCGTACAAATCATCGCTTTTGCTCTCCTCTACTTTGACTTTTCTATACATATCTTCGCTCTGCAAGTGGTCGTTGTTGAGGGCAAGATGAAGCGCGCTTATGGAGGATTTGCACAGCTGCAACATACCTTCCTGCCTGCAAGATGAGATGTATTTGCTCATCTTTTTCGCAAAACCCCTGACATTGTCAGCTATCCTTACCATCTCGTTGGTTATCTTCAGATACGCCACAAGCTCCCTCAGGTCGTGCGCTTCCGCCCCGAAAAGAGCCAGCGACGTAACTATCTCGTTGTCTATGGCGTTGGCGGCGGCGTCTATGCCCGACAAAACCGCCCTTGAACGCTCAAACTCCGCCGCATCAGCATCTTTGAGAGCCGTGAGCAGCATATCGCCCGAACGTCTGATATCTGCGCCAAGAGCGTCTATATCGCTTCTGATTTTATTTAACTTCTCTTCGCTGCGTGAAAGCATAAAAACACCTTTCTCTAAATGTAAAACGATGTTACTTCAAAAGTATTACAAAATCGTAACAAAAATACACATATATGTGTAATGTAACCCTTTCGCAATGAAAAGCTTTTAGTATGTCGGTGTAAAAAAATTTCAAGGAGAATGCAATGTTAAAAAAAGTTGCAGCATTTTTGCTGATAAGTTGTGCGGCGGTTTTTGGAGGCGACAAGATAAACGGTGCGGGGGCGTCATTTCCGGCTCCGGCGTATTTTAGTTGGGCGTATTTTTACGAAAAGACAAGCAAAGCGGCGGTAAATTACCAATCCATAGGCTCGGGCGGGGGTATCAAACAGGTGAGCGCGCGGGTGGTGGATTTTGGTGCGAGCGATGAGCCGCTGGACAATGCCGCTTTGAATGAAGCTAAACTTTTGCAGTTCCCATCTCTCATAGGCTCAGTAGTCATCGTACACAATATAAATGGCGTGAAAGACGGCGAGTTGAGGCTCAAAAATGAGGTCGTGGCGCAGATAATCTCAGGTAAAATCAAACGATGGAATGACCCGAAGATAACGAGCGCCAATCCACATCTAAAACTCCCGCAGGCGGATATAACGGTCGTCAGAAGGAGCGACGGCTCGGGTACGACATTTAACTTCACGAGCTTTTTGGCGGGTGTAAGCAAAGAGTGGAAGGAGAGTTTTGGCGTCGGCAAGGCGATAGATTGGGCTGTGGGTATAGCCGCCAAAGGGAACGAAGGGGTGGCTTCCATGGTACGGCAAACGCCAAACTCCATCGGTTATATAGAAAACGCTTATGCGCTTCAAAACTCGCTGCCACGAACTACGCTTGAAACAAAAAGCGGCAAATGGGTCGCTGCGAATGATGACAATTTCAAGGCGGCGGCAAAAGGGGCGAAGTGGAGCAAAAAGGACAATTTTCATCAAGTGCTGGTTTTGCAGGACGGAGATAACGCTTATCCGATTACGGCGGCGACTTTTATACTGCTGCCGAAGGATAGAGTGGAGACAAATAAAAAAATCATCTCGTTTTTTGAGTGGGCTTTTGAGAAGGGTGAGAGCGAGCTAATCAAACTTGGATATGTGCCGCTGCCGGAGGAGAGTAAGAAGATTGTGAGGGAGTACTGGGAGGAGAATGGCTTGAAATAGGGTTGTTTCGGCTTTTTGCGATTTTTGGCTGACTCTTTTGCCCCCCCCTACCGTCATTGCGAGTTTGTACCCAAACGTGGCAATCTCAGCTCTTTTGGGCTTTTTTCCTCTTTTGGTTTATTCATCTTTCTTGGTATTACTTTCTTTTCCGAAAGAAAGTAAAACAAAGAAACTCCCCCTAAGTGTAACTGTCCTTCGGATACCCTGCGTATTTTCGTGTTGATAGGGAGCTGCGGAACTCACTCAGTCGTTCAAACAGTCCTCGCTCTT
>JAITNC010000153.1 GCA_031290675.1 Campylobacteraceae bacterium
TGGTCTACTGAAGTGCGGATTATCGGCAGTCCCAAACTAACATTTACACTCTCCTCAAAGTACAAAGCTTTGAGCGGTATCAACCCTTGGTCGTGATACATGCAGACAAAATATTTGCAGCCCTCAAGGCTTTTTTTTGTGAAAGCTGTGTCCGGAACAAGTGGTCCGAAAAAGAGGTTTTTGCCAAGCTCTTCGTTTGCCCTCTTTATCGCTTTTGTTATTTTCACCTCCTCATCGCCCAAAACTCCGCCGTCTCCAGCGTGCGGGTTCAACCCCAAAACGCCTATCTTCTCAGCGTCAAGAGATGTTCCTGTTTTGATTAAAAATTTGCTCAAAGCTTTGGTTTTGACACGCTCGCTGACTTTTTCAAGCGGTATATGATGAGTAAAAAGCATAACAAAAAGTTTTTCGCAGCCAAGCATCATAACAGCCTCTTCCCCCGTCATATCCTCCAGTGCGTCCGTATGTCCTTTGTACACCACGCCCGCCCTATTCCAAGCCTCTTTGTTGATAGGAAGCGTTACCAAAGCGTCCGCATTTTGCGACTTGACAAGAGCCACCGCCGCACAAAATGAGTCAAACGAAGCTTTGCCGGACTTTTCGTTTACACTTCCTGCCGCTATCTCAAAATGCTCGTCCATACATTCAATACTTTTAAAATCCATAGGTACGCTAAGCCCCAAAAGAGCCGCTCCCCATTGGAGCATAGTTTCATTTACGCAATAAATCGGCTCGCACAAACTCTTTATCTCATCGTGCGCACGCAGCGCTATCTCAAGTCCTATGCCGTTCAAATCCCCTATGCTTATAGCGATTTTTTTCATCTATCTGCCTTTATCTCTTCCTGCATTTTTTTTATAGCCTCTTCAAGTCCCCAAAACACGCTTCTGGCGATGATACTTTGACCGATGTTGAGCTCTTTTATATTTTCTATCTGTGCTATGGTTTTTACATTGTAATAGTTCAATCCATGCCCCGCCGCTACCAAAAGTCCGAGTTTCTCAGCCTCATTTGCCGTATTTATCAACTCTTTTATGGATTTTTCCAAAAGATGATGCAGTTTGCCTTTGTCAAGCTCCAACTCTTTGATGGAGTTGTGAGTGTGGCGGAGATTTGAGTAGAGCATAGCGTAGATGTTAGCGTACGTACCCGTGTGCAGCTCCACCCATTTCACTTTCAGCTCACTAGCCAAGTTCACAGCCTCAAGTGTTGGGTCTACAAAAAGCGATACGTCTATGCCACTGTATTTGAGTCTTTCGCAAACTTTCACGAGCTTTTCAAAATACTTTTTCACATCAAGCCCGCCCTCGGTCGTCACCTCTTCACGTTTTTCAGGCACCAAAGTAACTCTTGAAGGTTTTGCCTTGAGGGCTATCTCTATCATCTCATCAGCAAGTGAACACTCAAGATTTATCGGCATATAGGCGTTTTTTATGATACTGTACAAATCCTCATCGTGGATATGCCGTCTGTCTTCTCTCAGATGTACGGTTATCTGCTCAACCCCGCATTTTTTCAAAACAGGAAGCGCGTCAAGCGGGTCTGGGTCGTTTACACGCCTCGCTTCTCTGAGGTAAGCGATATGGTCAATATTTACTCCGAGTAACATAAGAAAGTACCTTTTAAAAAAATAGATTTACAATTATATCAGAATAATATTTTAAACCTATCAGTTGAACTGTTTTTATTTCAAAATGAAACAATATACGGACAAAAAATAGTGCTATATTGTATAAACATAATAAGTTCAGTCTTTTTTAGTTATAATCGTGGACTTTATACGCTTGAAATTTTAGGAGAGATGATGGAAATAAGCGGTTCGCAAATGATAATTGAAGCATTGCACAAAGAGAAAGTGGAGGTAGTTTTTGGCTACCCGGGCGGTGCTATGCTCAATGTTTATGATGAAATTTATAAGCAAAAATATTTTGAGCATATCTTGACAAGACACGAACAAGCGGCTGTACACGCTGCTGACGGCTACGCCAGAGCTTCCGGCAAAGTGGGTGTCGCGCTTGTTACAAGCGGACCGGGATTTACAAATGCCGTCACGGGACTTGCCACCGCTTATATGGATTCTATTCCTATAGTCTTGATAAGCGCTCAAGTCGCTATCTCCCTCATAGGCACAGACGCTTTTCAAGAGATAGACGCTGTAGGTATCAGCAGACCCTGTGTCAAGCACAACTATCTCGTCAGAAACGTTGAGGAGCTCCCGCGCATACTCAAAGAGGCTTTTTACATAGCAAGCACGGGAAGACCGGGACCTGTTCACGTAGACGTGCCGAAAGATGTTACGGCAAGCTTGGGGCAGTTTATATATCCTGACGAAATTACTATGCAAACATACAAGCCCACGTACAAGGGCAATTCACGCCAAATCAAAAAAGCCATAGACGCTATCGCTGAGGCAAAACGCCCTGTGTTGTATCTTGGCGGCGGTATAGTCAGCTCAAACGCTTCCGATACAGCTCGCAAATTTGCTAAATTGACGCAGATTCCGGCGGTTCAGACGCTTATGGCTATGGGCGTTTTATCACACGAAGACCCGTTGTTGCTCGGCATGGTCGGTATGCACGGAAGTTATGCGGCAAATATGGCTATGAGCGAAGCCGACCTGATGATAGCTTTAGGGACGAGATTTGACGACAGAGTTACGGGCAAACTTAGCGAATTTGCCAAAAACGCCAAAATCATACATGTAGATATAGACCCGAGTTCTATCGGCAAGCTCGTAGATATAGACTTTCCTATAGTCGGAGATGTAAACAATGTACTTGAGGCGATGATGGAGCTTTCAAAAGGCAAGATTGACGCTAAGAACTATCAGGATTGGCGTGATTTGCTCGGCAAATACAGCAAAATACACCCTCTAAAATACGAGGATTCTGATACGGTCTTGAAACCTCAATGGGTCATTGAGTATGTCGGAAAAACGCTTGGAGAGAAGGCTATCATCACGACAGATGTCGGACAACATCAGATGTGGACGGCGCAGTTTTACCCCTTCACGAGAGCCCGTCAGCTTGTAACAAGCGGCGGACTTGGCACTATGGGATTTGGCTTGCCTGCCGCTATGGGCGTCAAAAAAGCGTTGGAGGAGAAGATATCGGTAAACTTTGTCGGAGACGGCGGCATTTTGATGAATATTCAAGAGCTTATGACGGCTGTTGAACGAGATATACCTGTCGTAAATATCATCTTAAATAATAGATTTTTAGGCATGGTTCGTCAATGGCAGACATTTTTTTACGGCAAACGATACTCCTCAACAGACCTTGGCGTACAGCCGGATTTTGTAAAATTGGCTGAGAGTTTCGGCGGTGTCGGCTTCAAAGTTACAACAAAAGATGAGTTCAAAAAAGCTCTTGATGAAGCGATAAAAGCCAAAAAAATAGCCCTTATAGATGTGGCTATCGACAGATTTGAAAATGTTTTGCCGATGGTTCCGGCAGGCGGCTCGCTTTACAATATGATATTGGAACATAAGGATTAAATGATGGAAGAGATAAGACGTGTTATTTCGGTTATAGTTATAAATGAACACGGCGTTTTGTCGCGTATTTCAGGGCTTTTCGCGGGACGCGGGTACAACATAGACTCACTCACCGTTGCACCAATACCAAATACAAATCTATCAAGACTGACCATAGTAACGTACGGAAGTGCGAGAGTGCTTGAGCAGATAGTCAAACAGCTCCACAAACTCATTCCTATATATAAAGTCATAGAATCCGGCGAATTTGTAGAAAAAGAGATGGCGCTCGTGAAGATACCTCTCTCAGAGCGTTTTGACGGGCTTGACGCTATGCTCAAAGCCTACAACGGGACGATAGCCAACAGCGGCGAGGACTATATAGTCATCTTGGTCGCTGACGATACGGCAAGGGTCGCCAACTTTTTAAAGGCAGTCAAAAAATACAACCCCACAGACATAGTCCGCGGCGGTTCGGTAGCTATGGATATATAGATGAAATTATCAGAGATTTGCGCCCATTTTGGTTGGGATTTTGAAGGCGAGGACAAAGATATAACAGGACTTCAGACGTTAGATAACGCTGAGCAAAGACATATAGTATATTTTGAAAATGAGAAACTCTTGAGCGGCTTCAAGGTTACAAAAGCGGGCGTGGCGATAGTGTCGGAAAAATTTCGCTCTTTTGCGCCAAAAAGCTGCTCTCTTATCATCAGCGACAATCCGCACCTTAGCATCGCTTACCTAAGCGGCTTTTTTGCCCCAAAAGTGCTTAACTCCACCAGTGAAGCGCCGCAGATAGACAAAAGTGCTGTTATCATGCCAAACGCTTACATCGGAAACGGCGCTGTTATAAAGGCTAACGCTACTATCATGGCGGGGGCTTATATCGGCGAAAATGTGCTTGTAGACGAGGGAAGTATCATCTACCCAAATGTCGTCATTTACAACAACTGCAAAATCGGCAAAAGATGTCATCTGCTCGCCAACTGCGTGATAGGCAGTGACGGATTTGGCTACGCTCACACAAAAGACGGCAAACACATCAAGATACATCATCTTGGAAATGTCATATTGGAAGATGATGTTGAGATAGGAGCGTGTACGACTGT
>JAITNC010000176.1 GCA_031290675.1 Campylobacteraceae bacterium
TCAAAAACAAAAACGGTATAGACTTAAAAAAGCGCAGCAAATCCATAAATTACCCCCTCAAAAAAATAGTAGTTATTCTATCTGTTTTATTATTAAAAAATACAATAAAGTCTATTTGTTATTCATAACACCCTTCCCCCCGTCATCGCGAGCGAAGCAACGTAACAAAAAAGGTGGTGGAGGAAAACAGAAAAAAGACAACGAGGATTTAATCCGCAGACGATAAAGCTTTGTAAATTAAATTATATACGGGATATTTTGATAACGCCGTAAAGCCCTATCAAACAAAAAACGACAACCGCTAAAATAATGAATGCCGGTATCATTTTATCAACTCCTTCATTCTTTTAAATATCCTTGCTACTTCAAAAATAATTAAAAAAAATATTACACTTAGGACGATTATAGCACTTATAGCCAAAAAATTCACTGTAAAAGTATTTTTACCAAAATTGACAGTCAAAAAACTAATCAAACCCGCAAAAGAAACAGCTACAATAGTAAAAACTGACTTATAAAAATCAAGTTTGGTTTTTAAAAACTCGCCCTCACCCATATATACGCTCCTTAATGTAAGAGGATTTACACCTGCTCAAAAGACTTTTAAAAATCCTAAACCTTATTTGTAAAAGTAAAAATATTATACCACAATTTTAGACTATTCCAATCTCATTCTTAAATATGCCTTGCTTAGCCTAACGCCATCTTTGGCTATTCTCCCTCCCCCTTATTGTGAACGTAGACGAAGGCATAATCTAGTGGATTGTTACCAAAATTGCGCATGAGGCAAGTCCACCCTCCCATTGTCATGCTGAGCCTGCGAAGCATCTGTGTTTTGTTTGTATCTTGAAAAGAGCTGATATTCTTCGCCTGCGGCTCTGAATGACAAATAGGGTCGCCTCTGAATGACGGCGGGAGATTTGAGCATACCAAATTTGCATAATTTTAACTTTAGCTTTTTGTGTCTAGATGAGGCAATTTGAAAATTTGGCGAGGCGCATACGCATTGGTATGTAACGAAGCCAAGTTGAAAACAACGACATATAGACGCAAAAGAACGAGCTAAAATATGCAAAGGGTGGGTTAGGAGATTTTACAAAGGCTTGCCCTGAAGTAAAATCTCCGTAAGAGGTGTTCCGTGTCAATCCAAATAATTGGAGTTTGACACGGGTTTTATAAACTATTTGACTTTTTCCAGATACTCGGCGCGAGATGTATCTACTCTCACCACGTCGCCTTCAAGCACGTGAAATGGCACTTGAATCACCGCTCCACTCTCCAAAGTAGCGGGTTTTCTGCCGCCTTGCGTGTCGCCTTTGAAGTTAGGCGGGGTTTCTACTATCTTGTATTCTACAGTCTGAGGTATCTCAACATCTATCGCTATGCCGTTGTGAAAAAGCACCTCAGCGACCATACCGTCTATCATCCACTTGAGTGTGTCGCCCATCTGCTCGTGCGATATAGTAACTTGGTCATATGTTACAGCGTCCATAAATTGCAAATTTTCGCCGTCATCGTAGAGGTACTGCATCGTTTTTTGCACGAGATTTGGCTGTTCACATTTATCGCCCGCGTGAAAAGTCTTCTCTATAACTTTGCCGCTTGTGAAAGATTTGATTCTCGCTCGGACAAAAGCCGGTCCCTTGCCCGGTTTTACGTGCTGGTATTCAACTATCTTATACGGAACGCCGTTTAACTCTATTTTCAACCCCTTTTTCAAATCGCCCATAGAATATGAAGCCATAAAATTTTCTCCTTAAGATTATAAAACTATATATTTACGCTTTGCGCCCAAATACAATTTGGAAGCTCGTTGAGCTCTTTAAGAAGCTCTTTGCTTATGTCTTGGTCTACAAGTATGACGGCGAGCGCAAGGTCGTTGTTGCCGCGAGCCAGACGAAAATCGGCGATATTGATATCTTTTTTCGCCAAAAGCGTGCTTATGGAGGCTATAACGCCCGGCACATCTCTGTTTTGGAAGATTATCATTTTGCCTTTTGGCTTGAAATCCGTCTTAAAGCCGTTTATGCTCACAACTCTCTGCTCATCTTCGCCAAAAACCGTGCCGCCGACTTCAGCGACGCCTTTATCGGTGGAGATTTTAACTGTAAATTTGTTGCTGTAACCGCTAACCGGAAGCGTCTTTGTGCTTGTCTGGATATTTTTATCTTTAGCGACATAAGAGGCGTTCACGTAGTTGATATTGTCCCCTAAAGACTCTTTCAAAGCTCCGACCAAAGCGAATGTCAAAAGCGATTTTGCATACTCGCTCACAGCGCCCTCGCCTTCTATATGGACACCTAAAATCGGGCGTTTGTATATCTGTGCCGCCATAAAACTTATCTTTTGCACAAGCTCTATGTAAGGCGCTATAAAATTTGGTAAATCCTCAGTTTTGATAGGAAGATTTAGAGCGTTCGGGTAGCTCACGCCGCGTGCTGCCAATATAGCCGCCTCCGCAGCTTGTACAGCTATCTTCTCTTGCGACTCCAGCGTGTTCGCACCAAGATGAGGCGTTACCGTAACATTGTCAAGGTCTAATATAGGATTGTTCAGCGCCGGCTCTTTTGAAAATACATCTATGCCCGCAAACGCTATCTTGCCGCTCTTGAGCCCTTCTACCAAAGCCTCTTCGTTATAAAGTCCGCCTCGTGCGCAGTTGATGAGCCTGACGCCGTCTTTCATCTTTGCTATCTCGGCTTTGTTGATGATATTGACGGTTTCTTTGTTTTTTGGCGTATGTATAGTGATAAAATCGCACGCCAAAATATCGTCAAAATTTTCCGTATATACCATACCAAGGTCTGTTACTTTATTGCTCGGTATGTACGGGTCGTAAGCGACTATATCCATACCGAAAGCTTTGGCTCGCACTGCCACTCTGCTTCCTATATTTCCAAAGCCGATGATGCCGAGTTTTTTACCGTAAAGCTCTATGCCGTACCACTTTTCACGTCTCCAAAGTCTGTCTTGTTTCAAGTCGTTATGGATATACGGAAACTTTCTCGCTGTTCCCAACAGATGCGCCATAGTAAGCTCTACAGCGGCTATCGTGTTGGCGGTCGGGACATTCATAGCAATCACACCGCGCTTGCTGCACTCGTCCAAATCTACATTGTCAACACCAACGCCCGCACGTACTACAGCGCACAATTTTTTCCCGGCGTCCAAAAACAGCGTATCTATATCTGTCGGGCTTCTTGTTATGGCGACATCAGCGTCCGCTATAATCTCGCCAAGTTTATCTTTTGCCACTTTTGTTGCATCTATAACTTTTATGTCGCTCTCTTTACCCAAAAGCTCAAAGCCTTTTTCGTGGATAGAGTCGCACACTACAACAATCTTTTTTTGCTTCACCTAAACAACCTTCTAAAAAATAATTCAAGTTCAAAAAATGCTCTCGCCGCCGCTATGGGCAGCGAAAACTTATCGGAGCTGGTCTTTGATGATATCTCCCAATGTCATTTTGTCGTCTTTGTTTATCTCATTTAACGCTTCACGTTCTTTGAGTTTTGAAAGGCGTCTGACAGAGAGGCGTATACGATTTTTCTTCTCATCTATAAACGCTATGGCAGCTTCTATCTCATCTCCGATTTTAAGCTCGTCAGGGTTCAAATCTCCAAAATCCTCTTTTCTGATTAACGCATCAACATCACTTCCAAGCTCTATGAACAGACCAAAATCTTTTATCTCAAGGATTTTGCCTTTTACTATATCGCCGCTGTTGTGTTCTTGCGCATATCGTTGTATAGGACTCTCTTGAAGTTCTTTGAGGCTTAGCGAGATTTTTTCTGTTTCAGAGTCTATCTTGATGATTTTGACTTTGACTTCGTCGCCCTCTTTAAATACCTCTTTGCATTTTGCGCTTCTGTCCCATGATGAGTCTTCATTGTGTAAAAGCCCCTCAATGCCGCCTATGCGTACAAATGCGCCAAAATTTGTGAGAGTTGTGATAGCACCGCTTACGACATCGCCAACTTTGTGGTTTTTCGTAAACTCTTCAAACGGTTTTGGAAGTACATTTTTCAAAGATACTCTAAGTCGTCTGCCTTTGAGGTCTATCTCTATGACCTCAACGTCTATCTGCTGTCCCTCGCTGATATAGTCTTTGGGGTGTTTGATGTTTTTGTCCCATGAAACTTCAGAGATGTGCAAAAAGCCCTCAACATCATTTCCAAGGTCTACAAATGCGCCGTAAGGCTCTATGTTGCTGACGATGACTTGTATGACATCTTTGACTTCAAGCTGGTCTTCTATCTCTTGCCAAGGGTCGGATTGAGCCGCTTTGATGGAGAGGGAGAGATGTTTTTTATCTCTATCATAATTTATAACTTTTACTAAAACTTTGTCGCCCTCTTGATAAATCGCACCCGGATTTACAGGGCCTTTGTAGCTTATCTCGCTGTAGTGAACAAGTCCGTCCACTCCGCCGACATCAACGAACATTCCATAAGTAGTGATTTTACGTACCACGCCTTCTACGATTTCGTTTTTGTCTATCAACTCTTGAATGATGTCTTTGCGTCTTTTGCGCTCATCTTCAAGCGGTTTTTTGTGAGATACGACTATGGATTCACTCTCTTTATCAACTTTTAAAACTGAAACTTTGATTGATTTGTTTAGAAGCGACTGCGGGTCACGTGCAGCTATCTGTGAGCGTGGTAAGAAAAACTCTACACCATCGCCGTTTTCAGCGATAAGTCCACCTCTGTTTTTGCCTGTAACTTTGACATCAAAAACTGTGTCCTCGTCCTCTTTAAAGCTATCTATGAAAGCTTTCACTTTCTCTTTTTTGAGAGCTTTTTTGTGAGAAACTATCGGCTTCTCATTTCTGTAACCGGTTACAACCACCTTGATAGCATCGCCGACTTTATAAGTCAGGTTGCCATCTCTATCGGTAATTTCAGAAGTATATAGTCTGCCCTCGCTCTTTTTGCCGACGTCTATCAACGCGACATCGCCTCTTATCTCAACGATAACTCCATCTACCGTAACTTCATTGTCAGTCTCTTTGAAAGACTCTTCAAGCATACTCGCAAAATCCATCTCTTCCATAAATTCTGCTTTCTCCCTGCTGTTTTGAACACTACTGTTCACCTCTTTTGCCATCTGTATCCTTTTGGTGTGATTTGTTCGCTTTTTTGTAGAAAACGGACTGAAAACTAATATTATACTTTAATTTCCCTAATTTTTTCAATAATTTTTTTAATAATCCAATCCGGAGTTGAAGCACCTGCTGTAATTCCACATATATTTTTATGCGCAAACCACGATGGATTCAGCTCTTTATCGTTTTCAACAAGATAACTATTTTCGCAAAATTCTTTCGCTATTGTATACAATTGTTTTGTGTTTGAGGAGTTTTTTCCACCTATAACTATAAAAATATCTGCCTCTTTCGCCAACTCTTTAGCGGCGTCTTGATTTTCAAAGGTGGCATTGCATATAGTATTAAAAACTCTAACCTCTTTATATTTTAACGCTAAAAAGTCCACAATTTTTAAAAATTCGTCAATCTTTCTCGTAGTTTGTGAAACAAGTGCTATCTTTTGCCCCAAATCAATACCCGAAAGCTCCTCCACGCTAAGCACCACATACACTTTCTCGTGTACGCAGTAACTTTTCACGCCTTTCACTTCGGGGTGATTTTTGTCGCCAAAAATGACGATGCTATAGCCCTCGCGGCTCATCTCTTCGCATATTTTTTGAGGCTTCGTAACAAACGGGCAGGTAGCGTCTACTATCTCTATATCGCGCTGCTTCAAATCCTCCAAATCCTCTTTTGTGATACCGTGCGTGCGTATGATGGCTTTTTGTATATCTTTCGCTTCGCTTATGTCGGTTAGCGTCTGGACATTAAAATTTTCCTTGAGCCGCAAAATCTCTTCGTTGTTGTGTATCAAAGAGCCTATGGTTGAGGCTCCGGGCGCACTTTCGGCTATCTTAATCGCCCGTTTTACACCGAAACAAAATCCGTAATTTTTAGCTAATTTTATCTGCAAATCAATAAGCCTTGCTGATTTTGTTTAAGATGGGCGTGAAGGACGGAAATGACGTGTTTATGCACTCGGTATCGTTTATCTCGCCGCCATCTAGCAGCGAAGCGATAGCAAAACTCATGGCTACTCTGTGGTCGCCGTAACTCTCAAACGCCGCCTTTTTGAAAACGCCGCCTTTTATCTCGTATCCGTCATCGCGCTCGCTCGCCTCAATGCCGCAAAGTTTGAGATTTTTCACTACCGTGCTTATTCTGTCGCTCTCTTTGACCCTAAGCTCTTTTGCGTTTGACACGCTGCTTGTACCCTCGGCACACGCAAAAGCGATACACAGAGCCGGAAGTTCGTCTATGAGCCACGATATGTTTTCACTCACGCATACAGCACTCAGCGGGGCGTACCTTACCTCTATATCGCCTGTACTTTCGTATTTGTCCTCTTTTTGGACGAAATTCACGTGTGCGCCCATTTTTTGTAAAATCTTATAAGCCTCAATGCGTGTTTTGTTCAAAAGTACATTTTTCAAAACAACTCTTGAGTTTGGGACAATAGCAGCGGCAACTGCGAAAAAGAACGCACTTGAGGGGTCTGCGGGGACTGTGATATCAAGAGGATTTAACGCTTTTGTGTTGGGGTGTATCGTGATTTTACTCTCTTCGCATATGAGATTTGCCCCCATACCTTTTAGCATTCTCTCCGTATGGTCGCGGCTAAGTTCGGGTTCGCTGAACACGCTCGGGCTTTTAGCGTTCAGTGCGGCTAAAATCAGTGCGCTTTTGACTTGCGCCGAGGAGATAGGGCTTGTGTAGTCAAACGCTTTTAACTTCTCGCCTCTTATAGATATGGGTGAGAGTTCCCCATCTTTTCTGCCGTCTATCTTAGCGCCTACAAGACGCAAAGGCTGGGCTACTCTTTTCATCGGGCGTGAAGAGAGATATTTATCTCCGTGCAAAACAAAAAAGCCCTCTTGTGAAGCCAAAAATCCCATCAAAAGCCGCATAGCCGTTCCGCTGTTACCACAATCTAAAATGAGCGGCGGCTCAGCTATCTTTGAGGGCGGAGTTATATACAAAACGCCCTCTTTTTCCTCAACCTGTGCGCCCAAAGCTTTTATGATATTTAGCGTGCAGAGCGTATCCTCGGCTTTGAGGTAATTTCTCACAATAGAGGTTTTGTCGCTCAAAAGAGCAAAAAGCGCGCATCTGTGCGATATGGACTTATCGGCGGCGATAGTATCCAGAGTTATGTCAAAAGGTGCGGCTTTATCTACACGCAAAATGCTCATCTAATGGTAACTTTCAGTGCGCTCATCAGACTATCCAATACATCTCCTACGAGCGTGTTTATCTCTGCGTCCGTAAAAGTTTTCTCGTCAGGCTCAAAAACAAGCGTCAAAGTAAGGCTTTTGTGCTCCCCAAGCGAGCTGTCCTCGTACACGTCTATCGGATAAAACGCCCTCAACTCTCTCGGCGCGGACTTGCTCAAACACGCTTTTATATCGCTGTATGAGAGCGTTTTTGGCGCTATAAGGCTCAAATCCCTTGAAACGCTCGGCAATTTTGAATACGGTTGTGCAAACTTGCGCTCATATGGCAGCTTGTCAAAAAACACTTCGCATACATAAGTCCTGCCAAGGTCAAACTCTTTTTCTACGGCGACTCTGCCTATCGTTCCGACACTCTCGCCGCCTATCACTATCTTGCCGTACTCATACGGGCTGTAAAATCTGCTGGAAGGCGTTGCGGGGACGATGTCAAACTCGCCCAAAACTGCGCCTATCTTTCTGGCAAACGCCGCAAAATCCAATTCGCTTGGCTTGCCGTGATTTGACGGATTTGGCACTCCGCTCTCTCCGCTTGATACAAAACTTATGACGCTTTTTTCGTTTCGCTTTTCATCAAAAATCTTGCCAACCTCAAAAAGATTTACGCTTTTTCTGCCGGTTTTTATATTATTGCCAGCCGAAATACTCAGGTTTAGCACACACGTAGTGCGAAGCGTGTTGAGCTCGTTTGTTATCGGGTTTGTGAGGTCAAGCTCTTCGTCTATACACGCAAAACCGTATGCCTTTTGTCTTGCCCTCTCGGTAAAAATATATGATATGCCCTCAAAAAACCCTGCCGCAACAGCTCTGTAGCGATAAAACTTTCTCTTTTCAAAATTTTTGTAGACTTTGTTGGTTCTGTTTAACTCAACAAACTCAAGAGCGTGAGCGCTGATGTTGTCTATGCCGACGATACGCACAACCTCTTCGCAAACATCCTGTATATTGGCGATATCGTGGCGGAAAGATGGTATGTCCACCACAAGCGAATTTTGTTCAGGCTTGAAAGCGACGTGGAAGCCGAGATTTTTCAACATAGATACTATGTCGGCTTTATCTAACTCTGTGCCGATAATAGAAAACATATCGTCAAAATCAACATTTATCTGCTTCACAGGCTTCTCTTTGACGGCTCGTTGAGTTCCGTTGAGGATACCCACTTTTGATGTTTTGTTGAGCAAAAGATTTAGATAATTGATACCAAAATCAAGGTCTGTTTCGCTTCCTCTGAGCGTTCTAAACAGCGTCCAGTCAGACTCTTTGGCATTTCTCGCACCTGTTTTGCCAAGTATATAAGGGTCTACAAAACTAGCTTCTACAACAACGACATCGTCCTTGTCGCCGGATTTTGAGTTCTCACTCTGCCAAACGCCGACACGGGATATCTGCTCTTTGCCGTACACAGTGTCAAAACCGTTGGGGTCTTTTTTGACTATGATGTCTATCTTTTCGCCGCTCTGCTCAAATATATCCATCTTGTACGCTCTAAATATCACGCCCGTAGCGTGTGCGGCGTAATACAAGTGCTTCTCTATGAGGCTTCTTGCGGGGCTTGCTATCATGGCGAGGCGCAGCTCCATAATCGTGCTGACTTTTATCTCTTTCGGATATACCACTTCATAAACCAAAGAGGCGTCTATCTCGCTCTCAACGCTCAAGCTCAAAACACGTCCTATGCCTATCTGATTTGAGTCGTCGGGCAAAATGCTCGGTACTTTTATCTTTGTGTCGTAAACTGCGCCGAGGTCACGGGCTATGCCGTAGATACTAAGGCAATCGCCCCTGTTTGGCGTAAGTTCTATCTCTATGGCATCATCTTTAAATTCGCCAAGCGAGCTAAGCGGTGTGCCGGGTTTTAGCGCGAGAGATTCGTTGTCCAAAATCATAATGCCGTCATTTATCTTAGGGTATCCAAGCTCCGTTGAGGAACATATCATACCTGAGGACTTTACGCCTCTCAACTCAGCCTCTTTTATTATCGTGTCGTCAGGCAGTCTGCAGCCCACGAGAGCCACTGCGACCCACTGCCCCTCAGCTACATTTTTGGCTCCGCAAACTATCTGCAAAGGCGTGCTTTGTCCGACATTTACCGTGCAAACGCTAAGTTTTTCAGCGTTTTGGTGAGCGGTTTTGCTCTCAACAAAACCCACTACACAGTTTTCAATCATACGGTATTTTGTAACGGAACTTACTTCAAGTCCTATTTTATTGAGCGTTTCACAAATCTCTTCAGTGCTTCTGTCGCCTAAATTTATCCATTCGTTCAGCCAGTTTCTCGTTATTATCATTTAAATTGCTCCAATAGTCTTAAATCGCCTTCAAAAAGCGAGCGCAAATCCGGAATACGGTGCAGTAACATCGCAAAACGCTCTATTCCCAAACCAAAAGCGTAACCGCTGCTGTTTTTGTATCCGACTGCGTTAAATACATTTTGGTCTACCGTGCCACAGCCAAGCACTTCAAGCCAGCCTGTGTTTTTGCACACTCTACAGCCCTTTCCGTGGCAAAATATACAGCTTATATCAACTTCTGCACTCGGCTCCGTGAAAGGAAAAAAGCTCGGACGAAAACGCACTTTCACATCTCCGAACATATATCGCAAAAACTCCTCTAAAATTGACTTTAGGTTTGCAAACGATACAACGCCTTTTTTATCTACCACAAGCCCTTCTATCTGATGAAACATCGGCGTATGCGTCAAGTCAAAATCAGGCCTGAAAACCGCACCCGGGCATATCATGCGTATGGGGGGATTTTTTGTGAGCATAGTCCTGACCTGCACAGGCGAAGTGTGCGTGCGAAGAAGCATATTGTCTTTGAAATAAAAAGTATCCTGCATATCGCGTGCGGGGTGAAATTTGGGCAGGTTCAAAGCCTCAAAGTTGTGAAAATCGTCCTCAACAAGCGGGCCGTCTTCTACGGAAAAGTTCAACGATACAAAGTATTCTATTATCTTGTCCATCGTCGCCATTACGGGGTGCAAAGCTCCGGCACTCATACTGTTGCCGTACAAACTCACATCAACGGCGTCTTTTTTTAAGATATTTTCGTTCTCTTGTTTCTCTAAAGAAGTTTTTTGAAAGTTCAAAAGTTCTGTAAATTTCTCTTTTTCTGCGTTCAATTTTGCCGCTTCGGCTATTTTTTTATCGCCTTCAAGCTCTTTTAGCTTCGCAAATTCTGCTGCGAAATAGCCTTTTTTGCCAAAAACCTCAACCCTCAACCTCTCCAAATCCTTGATGTTATCGCACTTTTGTATGCTTTTGAACAGCGCTTCCAATAGTTTTGCCTCAATATGTAAATTTTTTAAATTAGCAGATTGTAGTCAAATTTTAATTATAAATAGTTAAAGCAAAAATAGTTTATACTCTGAATATTTTTTATAAGAGGAAACGGACAATGACTATATTTAGCAAAATCATCAACGGCGAAATCCCAAGCAACAAAGTGCTTGAAAATGAGAACTTTTTGGCGTTTCACGACATCAACCCCAAAGCGCCTATACATATATTGATAATACCGAAAAAAGAGGTTGAAAATTTTCAAAGCATAACGCCTGAGCTGATGGGCGAAATGACTCTTTTTATCCAAGAAGTAGCGAAACTTATGGGGCTTGACAAGAGCGGCTACAGACTCATAACAAATAACGGCAAAAACGGCGGTCAAGAAGTGTTTCATCTGCATTTTCATCTGCTCGGCGGCGCAAAACTCTCATGGCCTCATCTAGCGGACACCGACACAAATAAGTTTTTTTAATCACAATGGGGGGGGTCAACTCGCAATGTCCCCACCATCACCCGTCATTGCGAGCCTGCGACTGCGGCGGGCAATCCACTCTCTTATGCCTCCTCTTGTGTCATACGCCCCTCCATTGTCAGACAAGCGGCGAAGCCCCCCCACATTGTCATGCTGAGCCGAAGGCGTGAGCATCTGTGTTTATTCTCTTTTATGTAAAAAACGAGAGCTGAGATTGTTACGTCGCTTTGCTCCCCACAATGACACAAAAGGACGCGTGTGACGCACTGAACGTCTTGAGTATATTAAATTTATAAAACTTTAGCGTTATTTTTTGGATAGAAAGAGGTGATTTTCAAATGAACAGAGCGGAGCATACATAAAAGTAGCAAGTGAGTTCAATTTAAAAATCAACGAAGTCAATCAGCACAAAAAGACAAGATTGACCAACCAAAAACAGACTGACTATCGCTAAAGCTCAAAGATGCTCTTAAGCTTAGGCAAGTTATATTTTTGATAAATAGTTAAAAGAATTTATTGCAAACCATAAAACTATCTAAATTACAAAGGGAAATGATGATGATTTTTGCAAATAACAAATTAAAACCAATATTGGTAAATGCCACTGATAGAAATAATGCAATTCAAGATAAAACTACCTCAAAAATAAAATCGATATCAAGCT
>JAITNC010000240.1 GCA_031290675.1 Campylobacteraceae bacterium
ATTTTCACGCTGGCTGAGGCGATAGAGTGGTTTGATATCAAAGCGGTAGCAAAATCGCCCGCGAGATTTGATATAGACAAACTGCGCCAGATAAACAGAGAGCACTTAAGGCTGCTTGATGAGGGCGAGCTTGCGAAAATGGTCGGTTTTGATGAGCCGCTCATCGGCAAAATAGCCAAACTCTACACCGAAGAGGGAAGCGTTCTTGCGGAGATAAAACCTAAGATTGACGCTATTTTTGCTCCAAAGTCAGCGCCTGAAGGATTTGAGCAAGAGTTTGATTTACTTAGAAAAACCATCACAAATGCGCCATACTTTGAGCAGTTTGATGAGTTCAAAAACTATCTTTTAAGCGAAACTTCGCTCAAAGGAAAAGCCTTTTGGAAACCGCTTCGTGTGCTTTTGACAAACTCGGAACACGGGCCGGAGCTCGCCGCTTTGTATCCGCTCGTGAAAACATACATCAAGGAGATTGTAAAATGAACACTGTTTTGATAAGCCTTCTCCAAACTTTGCAGATTATTATAAATATATATATTTGGATTATTATCGCCGCGGCGCTTATCTCGTGGATACGCCCTAACCCTTACAATAAAATCGTACAGCTTCTTTATGCCCTAACCGCCCCTGCGTACAACCTCGTGAGGCGTGTGATACCAACTACTTTTGGTATGATAGACATAGCTCCTATGATTATCATTTTGGCTTTGATAATTATCAGCAATCTTTTGACAAGCTTGTGATTTATGCGCTATAAATCCATTTTTATCATCATCTTGTGCTTGGCGTGCGCAGCTTGTGCCAATAAACTAAGCTTTGATGAGATAAAAACCAAACCAAAAAGCTTGGCGAAGGATTATTATATCTACAGACTTCTGAGCGAAAATGGCTCCGTAACAACCGAGCAAGCGGCTTCTTTGTATGATGAAGTAAGCCGAATGAACCCAAACCTCAAAAGCGAATTTGTAAAAAAGATAGGTTTGAGCGAAAGCGATAAACAAGAGCAAGCTTGTAGAGATGTTGCCAAAAAAAACATCAGCAACCTTCCTGACGAGTGCGTAAAACTCATCATATACCCATCTTTTGTGCTCTCGCTTGACAACAGCACACGAGATAAACTCAAGACAAGACTTCTCAAACTCAACTACGATTTTGCTGCCGGCTGGGTGGAGGCTATGGGTGCGAAAGATGTATTTACCGCTCTTAGCAAAAAAGGTGCGAAAGAGTTTTTGCTCGTCTTTAACGGCGTGAGCGAGAGTTATAGAAAAACGTATCTTGATAAAAATTTGACGCAAGCGTTTGTGAAAGAACTCTCATCGGATAAGGGTTTTGAAAAATTTGTAAAAACTGTCGCTATCGGCGAGCCTCGCTTTCAAGCGTTGCCAAAATCTCTCCTTTATGATACTCAAAATGCGTCATTGACATTTGAGAGTTTTTTCTTTCTTGGGATAAATGCGGCAAAATTTAAGAAAAAAAAGCTTGCTGAGAATTTTTTTCAAAAAGCCGAGCAAAAAGCCTACTCTAAGGTAGATAAAGACAAATCTCTCTTTTGGCAATACCTTGTAAGCTCAAACAACGAAACTCTCACAAGGCTTTCCGAAAGCTACAACATCAATATATACTCCCTCTACGCCAAAGAGTTATTGGGCGTTTACATCTCAGGCGTAACATTTTTGACCTCATCAGAGAACAAATCCAAAGAGAACTTCAATATAAAAGACCCTTTTGCGTGGAAAGCGCTGTTAGACGAGGCGAAAAATACCCCTTTGGAGGAGATGGAAAAGCTCGCCTTGCGGTTTAATTCAAAAGAAACTTTGCCCATTTACGCTTTTTTGATGGAGCGTGGCACACAGTATCGTCAAAGTTATTTTACAGAGCCTTACAGCGAGTACTTGGAGGGGATAAAAAATGAGCGAAAAGCTATGATTTTATCGTTGGGGAGGAAAGAGAGTTATCTCGTCCCGGCG
This sequence comes from Campylobacteraceae bacterium, assembly GCA_031290675.1. GTDB lineage: Bacteria > Campylobacterota > Campylobacteria > Campylobacterales > Campylobacteraceae > JAIRKW01. The sequence continues at coordinate 1,968 of JAITNC010000240.1, forward strand.
ACCATCTCAACATCTTATGCGCTTGGTATGATGCAGTTTATGCCATTTTTGGCGAGAGATACGGCGGCTGCTTTAAAGATGAAAGATTTTGACATTGACGATATGTTTGACCCAAAAATCGCTTATAAATTTGCAAATATACATCTTGACTACCTGAACTTATACCTTTATCACCCGCTTTTTGTGGCTTATGCGTACAACGGCGGAATAGGCTTCACAAGGAGAATGCTCCAAAGCGGACATTTTTTCAATAATGGCGAATACGAACCTTTTTTGAGTATGGAAACCATCAGCTACGAAGAGAGCCGAGAGTACGGCAAAAGCGTCTTGGCGTACTATGTGGTTTACTCAAAACAGTTGGGATTGGACGTAAGTCTTAAAGCTCTTTTGAAAGCTCTAACAAAACCTGCGGAAACGGACGAATTTCGACAGTAAGCAGAAGCGTATCTTTTTTGTCTTTGTCTGTTTCTATTTTATAATACCTGCTCCAAATATTTCTGCTCGGCAAGTCTTTGAGTATATCGTTGTCGCTGTCTATCTGCAAAATCTCAACGGTTTTGCCGTTCAGTGTAACATTTGGCATATCATCAGTTGAGGGCGAATAATACGAGCTTAAGATGATGATATCACGCTCTTCTTTGGAGTATTTCTTGATATTGTTCATATAAGTAGCCGTCAAAAGAAGTGCGGTTCTGTCCTGCGCCTCAACTCTTACCTTTTTTGTACTCACTATAGCCTGCTGTGTTTGCGCATTTATATTTACGCCGCTTTTATCGCCGCACCCCACAAAAAACAGTACAAAACCAAAAATAAAACAGATTTTTTTATTCACAAAGTGCCTTTAAGTGTTTTAACGTTCATTTTACGCACTTTGCCTTATTTAAAGCTAAATGTTTTTTTGATATAATCAGCTTCATTAAAAAAGTGAGTTTATATGAGTCCATTGGCTATAGCTTTTACAGGTCCCTCAGAGAGCGGAAAAACTACGCTTATTCTTAAGCTCGCCTCTTTGTTGTCAAAACAGTACAAGATAGCCATCATCAAGCACGACCCGCACGACAAGGCTGTGTTTGATACGGAAGGCAAAGACAGTTTCAAGTTTTTTCAAACGGGTGCGGAAGTTGTCGTAACTTCGCCCGCAAGAACTACACTTTTTTCAAACAGGGCAAAGAGTATAGACGAGATAATACCGCTGTTTTCAGACTTTGACATACTTTTGGTTGAGGGGCTCAAGACATTGCCGCTGCCGCGTATCGGGGTATTTAGAGATAAACTTGATGAGAGTTATTTTGAGTGTTGTAAAGCCTTGGCGGTTGATGAAAGCGTAGAGCAAAAAGAGTACAACATACCAAAAGAGTTGGATATTTTAGACCTTAACGACGCCAAGATGATAGCTTCGTGGATATTTAAAAACGCTAAAATTTTAGAAAGGCACATATGAAAGAGATAATCAAAGCGATAGAAAAAGCCGCCAAACGTATCAAAAAAGCGATAGAGTTCAGCGACACAGGCTATAGCGAGCATACAAATAAAACAGGCGACGTGCAGCTCAAGCTTGACATAGCGAGCGACCTTATCATAGAGGAGGAGTTCAAAAAAGTAGCCTCCATCAAAACTATCATAAGCGAAGAGAAAGAGGAAGCGACGCTATTGCATGAGAGCGGCAGATATATAGTCGGTTACGACCCGCTGGACGGCTCAAGCCTCATAGATGTCAATCTCTCAGTCGGGTCTATATTTGGCATATATGAGCAAGGTATAAACGGCTCTGATTTACTTGGCGCCATATATATAGTCTACGGCCCGAGAACCGAAATGGTAGTAGCTCTGGAGGGCGTGACGCTTTACAGGCTTGATGAGAGCGGCGAGTTTATCAAAGTCAAAGATATAAAGCTCAACCAAAAAGGCAAGATAAACGCCACAGGAGCGACGCAAAAAGGGTGGGCGGCGTACCACAAAAAACTTGTAGACGCTATATTTGCGGACGGATACCGCTTGAGATACTCGGGAGGTATGGTGCCTGACTTGCACCAAATACTCTTAAAAGGCGGTGGATTGTTCTCTTACCCCTCAACGAGCGATGCCCCAAAAGGCAAGCTTAGACTTGTGTTTGAAGTATTTCCGTTTGCGTTTGTATTTGAAAAAGCGGGCGGGCGGGCTATAGACGGCAAAAAAAATCTCTTGAGCTTGCAGCCGCAGCACCCGCACGATACATCGCCGTGTTTTTTTGGCTCAAACGAAGAGATAGGAAGGGTTTTAGATGAGTACGCAAGAGAGTAACGCCGCACTTGATGAGTATCATATCAAGCTCAAAAATGAGGGCGATATACTCACGGAGTGTCAAAAAAGCAAAAGCCTTGAGAGCTGTTTTGAGTGCGATAAGATTTTTGAGTGTGATGTCAGAAAAAAATACGTCAAAGCAGTATACGAAAGTATGTCGCACGGACAAGGCGGCGGATTTGAATTTTAGGTTTTTAAATTTATGGCTAAAGCAACAAAGGTAAAATAAAATGAGAAAAAAAGTTTATATAACTACGCCGATTTATTATGTGAACGATATACCGCACATAGGTCACGCTTACACGACCATCATAGCCGATAGTTTGGCTAGATACTACAGACTTACGGGTTATGATACGTTTTTTCTGACGGGTACAGACGAACACGGACAAAAGATAGAGCAGTCAGCACTCTCACGAGGCAAAAGTGCAAAAGAGTACGCCGACGAGGTGAGCGCAAAGTTCAAAGCTTTGTGGGACGACTTTGAGATAAGTTATGACTATTTCATACGAACTACCGATGAAAATCACAAAAAAGGGGCGCAAAAAGCCTTTGAAGTGATGCTTGGCAACGGAGATATTTATAAGGGCGAGTATGAGGGGCATTACTGCGTGAGCTGCGAAACGTTTTTTACAGACTCACAACTCATCAACAACGAATACTGCCCTGACTGCGGCAGGTCTACAACGCTCGTGAAAGAGGAGAGCTACTTTTTCAGACTTAGCAAATACCAAGACAAACTCCTTGAGTGGTATCAAAATGTGGACGATTGCGTGATGCCAAAAGCCAAGAAAAACGAAGTTATCAGCTTTGTAAAACAAGGGCTTAGAGACCTCTCTATCACACGCACAAGCTTTGATTGGGGTATAAAACTGCCCGCCTCGCTAAACGACTCCAAACACGTGCTTTATGTGTGGCTGGACGCTTTGGTGAACTACATCAGTGCGCTTGGATACGGCACTGACGAGAAGCATATTGATTTTTGGCCTGCCGACTTTCATCTTGTGGGTAAAGATATTTTGCGTTTTCACAGTATTTATTGGCCTGCGTTTTTGATGAGTCTTGGGTTGGATTTGCCAAAACATATAGCAGCTCACGGCTGGTGGACAAGAAACGGCGAGAAGATGAGCAAATCAAAAGGCAATGTCGTCAATCCTCGTGAAGTGGCGGACACTTACGGCTTGGAGAGTTTCCGCTTCTTTTTGTTGCGTGAAGTGCCTTTCGGGCAAGACGGCGATTTCAGTCAAAAAGCCCTCATAGACAGGATAAACTCCGACCTCGGCAACGAGCTCGGCAACCTTCTCAACCGCATCATCGGCATGAGCGGCAAATACTCAAATCACGAGCTTGACTCCTCAAATGTTTTAAGATTTTACGCCAAAGAGATAGATAGCGTGCAAGAGATACTAAACGGCGTTGAGGGCTATATGAAAGAGCTGCAAACCAACAAATATCTTGAAGAGTTGTGGAAAGTCTTGACTATCGCCAACCAATCCATAACCCTGCACGAGCCTTGGGCTAAGATAAAAGAGGGCAAAAAAGACGAGGCTTTGGCGCTTATCGCTCTTGTGGCAAATATTTTAGCCAAAGTCAGCATACTCTTTTCTCCTATCATGCCAAAAACCGCAAAAGCGATAGGCGAAAGCTTGGGATTTGACATCTCTACAGCCGAGTACAACAGACTTATCGTAAAAAAAGAGTTGTTAAAACCAACCGTGCTCAAGGTCATTTCGCCTCTGTTCCCAAGAGTAGAAACGGAGCTTATGCAAACCGCCCAAAGTACGCCTGCGCTTAAAGAGGAGAGCAAAAAAGAGGAAGGTTTGATAAATATTGACAAGTTTTTCGCCTCCAAGATACAGATAGGCACAGTGATAAAAGCCGAAGCCGTAGAAAAAAGCGACAGGTTGTTGAAACTTTTGGTAGATATCGGCGAGGGGAGTCCGCGCCAAATCATCTCAGGCATCAAAGCTTATTATAAACCCGAAGAGTTGAGCGGCACGCAAGTCTGCGTCGTAACAAATCTAAAACCCGCCAAGATTATGGGGTTGGAATCATACGGTATGATACTCAGCGCACAAGACGAAAACGGCTTGTCCCTCATAAGACCCGAACACTTGAAAAAGAGCGGCGCAATTATCAAATGATGATAGAAAACCTCACGCAGATTTGCTCCGGAACTCTGCTGCAGAAGCCCTTAGTAACGTCTATCACGGGCTTTACGTGCGATAGCGAAAAGGTCGTGCGCGGCAGTGCGTTTTTCTCGCTCCATACTACGCAAGGGGAGATAAAACACGCACTTGAAAACGGTGCGTATGCTATCATTTATGACGGTGTTATCACGAGCGAAGACAACGAAGTAGCGTGGATAAAAGTTGATGACATCACCAAAGCGATGATAAGACTTATGCGTTTTGAGATGGAACGCAAAGATATCAACGCTGTTTTGCTGAGCGTGCTGCAATTTGACATGCTAAGCTCTTTTCGTCTGATGTTTGACGCTTATCTCACGCCAAAAAGCGTTGAGGAGCTGTTTTCGCTCTTTAGCGGCTTTGAGGCAGAAAGCTATCTTTTTTCATCAGACGCTGAGCTTTTAGAGCAGATATCGCCGCAGTTTGATGTCGCCAAAAACACTGCCCAAGCTACTATTTTGCAGTCCAATTCTATATTTAGAACATCATTTGTGTGCGGTGAGAACTTTTTTAAAGACTTTGAGATACCATCTCTGTTTATCCACGAATTTGCCGCTCTTGTGGCGTTTTTTGATGAAAAGGCACTCCCTTTTAAGGTGGACGGTATTCGTGGTCATTTTGAACCTGTTTTTGTCAATACAGCACTGCAGCCACGCCCATTTGGCACAACAAATCAAGCGCTTATCATAGAAACAGACGAAAGACTTTTTGAAAAAGAGGCTGAGTGGATACAAAAGTACGTTTCTGACGAATATCTGCTCATCTTAGCACCGCATAACGCAAAAATCTCACTCAAGTGCAAGCGATATACATCAGCCAAATCACTTCAAACTATCGGCATAACCTCACTCAGGTATGTTTTGATACTTGGCGACAAAGAGCAGATAATAGCTGCGTTGGAAGAGCCGAAGCAGGCGCAAGGAACGCTGTTTTAGGAAAAGGGCTGTCTTTTACAATTTTTAGCTTGTTTTTTTGCACGCTAAATTCGTTTCAATTTCGCCGCGTTCGCTCGTCGAGCCAGTACGTACGCACCACTCACGGGCTTCATTTGCGCCTCGTTATCGTGCGAAAAACTGACGCTAAAATCTTGTAAACTTAGCTTTCTCAGCTTTTGCATATTTTAACTT
>JAITNC010000015.1 GCA_031290675.1 Campylobacteraceae bacterium
GTTGATTTGCCGATTCCACCTTTGCCGTAAAAGGCGATTTGTCTTAATGTAGACATCTTTTTCTCCTTAACATTTTATTTTCAAGATATACATTGCAAATAATGTTCCGCAGAGATGAAGAGTGAAATTTTTTTGTGTTGTGTAGTTCAGTCTTTTACAATTTTTAGCTTGGTTCGCTCCACGCTAAAATCTTGCAAACTTGCCCTTTGTGTCATTGTAAGGAGCGAAGCGACGTGGCAATCTCAGCTCTCTTGGGCTTTTTTCCTCTTTTGGTTTATTTATCTTTCTTGGTGCCACTTTCTTTGCCGAAAGAAAGTAATACCAAGAAAGAGAGTAAGCAAAGAAATGCAAGAAAACCCAAGAGAGCTGAGATCGTCACGTCGCAGTCACAGGCTCACGATGACAAAAAGGGCGTGTTGTGTAATGCAAAAAGGCAAAAGATGGATTGCCACGCCTGATTACAGGCTCGCAATGACGGAGGGTGGATTAGGGCATACCAAATTTATGTATTTATGGCATAGATATTTTGCGCCAAGACGAGGCAGTGAGCGAACCTGCTAGGAATAATACGAACTGGTATATGACGACGCTGGTGAGCGAATAACGAAGTATTGATGCAAAAGAGCAAGCCAGAAAACATAAAAGATGAACTATCAAATTTACCCCATCAACTGGCACTGAAAACAATTACTCTGATCCGTGCACGTCTAACAAAACGGTGCTATCAAACCCACGCTGTCGTAAATAAATTTTTTCCAAAGCTTGTCTGGTGGGCGCATCTCAAAAAGCAGCGGAAAATGCAGCTTCATAAACCTACCCATTCTTATGCGATTTTCAAATCCCATAGCGCGGTACAAGTGGTTCATCTCCAAGCTCCTTTTCGCCACAAGCGGAGCGATTTTGTATTTGGAGTAGGCATTTTTGGCGTATTTTTGCAAAAATACCTTAACATCGTATTCCATTTTGACCAAATCTGCTATTTGCTCGCTCATTGTTTCACCTTGTAGATTTTTTTGCGCTCTTTTGACGAGGCTATTCCCAAAAGTTTTCTATACTTCGTAACAGTTCGCCTTACCATTTTTATGTCAAATTTTTTCTTTATCAAAAGCAGTATCTCCTCGTCGCTCAGAGGGTCTTCCTTGTTTTCGTACTCTATCTGCTCCGATAAAAAATTTTTTATCTGCGAAGATGAGAGTCCTTGCGTGGATATGGCGTTTGTGAAAAAAAACTTCAGCGGGAAAATCCCCCGTTTTGTGTCTATATATTTGTTTGATACAGCCCTTGAAATGGTTGATTCACTGAAAGAGAGTTCGTTTGCGATGTGGTACAGGTGGAGAGGTTTCAGCTCGCCGCCGTTGAAAAAACCAAATTGCCGCTCAACTATCAAAAGTACTATCTTGTAAAGCGTGCTTTTTCTCAACTCCAAAAGAGTTACCATACTTCTCGCCTCTCGCAGTTTGTCTTTTATCCTCTCGTCGGAGCTCAAAAAGCCGCCCTGAACGACTATGTCCGGATAGTATTCGTTGTTTATGCGCACGACTATCTCCTCGCCGACATCTACAAAAAAGTCGGGTATGATTTGCTTTGAGGCGGCTTTGTACTCTATGGCGGGGATATTTGAGAAACTTTTGATGATGTCCATAGCCTCACGAAAACGCTTGTGTTTTGAAAATTGCTCAGCCTTGCGAAATTTTGAAATGATTTCCGATGTCAAACTGTAAAGCTCGTCATCTATCTCAAAATCAAGCGCATCAAGCTGAAAGATGAAGGACTCCTCTTGCCCGATTGAGCCTATTCCTTTTGGCTCAAGCTTGGAAAAACGCCGCCTTATGCTCTCCACAAAATCCACGCTTACGTGGCATAAGGAAGCTATATAATGCTTGTCGCCGTCAAAATAACCGTCTTCATTTATATCGCAAAGTATCTCATAAGCCACTTTTTGCGATAGTCCTGTTGGGAAAAGCGGCGGGATTAACTGTTCTAAAACTTTTTCGTGAAAAGACTCCGAATTTATAACAAGCTCTTCTATAAACTGCCCGCTTGAGCCTGTAAAACCTCTATCGGTGGGGTGTTTCACGCTCAAAAACGGATTTTCTTTTGACAAATCGTCCAAGTGCGTGTTCAACGCTTCTATGGATAGCTGCAACAACGGCAGCCATAACTTTAACGATATGTTAAGAGTGTGTCTTGTTTTAAGTTCTAATTTTGCTGTTTTCATAAGTAGATTTTGCCCAAAAAATAATCATTTTGGGCAAGTATAGTGATTAAATTTTAATACTTAATACGAATAACACCGTTTGGCTTCTCTATTTTCATCTGACACGAAAGTCTGAGATTTTGAATATTTAAGCCAACAGCGACCTCTTTCAGGACTTTTTTCTCCTTCTCGTTCAGCGGGGACAAAAACTCCATACCCTGCACTATCTCCACTACGCACGTCCCGCACTCGCCGTTGCGACAGCCAAAAGGCAACGCGCTTCCTGCGGCTTCCACCACATCTTGTATCGTTGTTCCGGGCTTTACGTTGATAGCCAGAAAATCGTTGATAATCTCAACTCTCGTTGTCATTGTTTCTCCTTTGGTTTTTTATATGGTTTTATAAGCACATCGCCTTTTATGAGCATCATAGAAGCTACTCTCACTTTTGGGCTTATCGCGTA
>JAITNC010000080.1 GCA_031290675.1 Campylobacteraceae bacterium
TATCTCCTCTGCTCGTTTTTTTGGTATTCTCAAGCTCGTCTTGCACCAAAACCACCCGCCATTCTACATCCTTGACGGCTGTTTGGTTTGCCAAATACCCTGATAAATGAATTTTTTGAAAAAGCTCTCAACCGCAACCACCTCATGTCCAAGTTCGTCGCTTCCAAGCAACATTATTTTGATACTATCGTGCTTCAATGGAGTTGTTAATACCATAATAAATACTTAATTAATCTTTTTTATAATACTTAATAAGACCTTTTGTCATAAAGTGAAATGTAACTACAATAACGATAAAATACAAAAATACATTACCTGTTAGCTTTCCAATAAAATATGCGGAAAAATTGACAGAATTACCGTTATAAATTGCAGGTAATATATTGTAGGTCAATGTAAAAACCAATATAATAATAGTTATAGTGAATGAAAAAATAAATTTCTCTTTCTCCGTAGGCACTCTTTGCTCTTTTTTGACAAAATGATAAGAGGCAAAAATAGAAGATATTATATGTATCATAATGCCAAAGTTTTTGATATTAACGCTTGTATATCCCATAAGCACATATATCATACTAATCAAAAAACTATAACCAAAAAATATAAGAATATATCTATACATTCAAACTCCCCATCTAAAATATTAGTATATCGTACCCTCACTCCATCTCAAGTCGCATCAGTAACATCTCCTCCCCGTCCACTATCTCTACATCGTTTTCGCCGCATTGCGGGCAGATAAATTCATTGCGTGTGAGGGTGCTCTGGGCACCGCAGGCGAGGCATTTGATGATGATATCCTGTATGTTCATCACAAGTTCTGACCCCTCGCAGATAGTTTTTTCTTTAAATGTGTCAAATGTCAGCTTCAAAAAGTGCGGTTCTATGCCGCTGAGTTTGCCTATTTTGACCTCTACTTTTGTGATTTTTTTGGCGTTATTGGCTTTGGCGTTATCTTCGCAGAGCGATAAAAGCGAGTTTACGACTGATAGCTCGTGCATTTAACATATCCTCGGCAACAGTTCGCCTTTTGGCGGTTCTAAAAACCTGCTCGTTCCCCAAGCCGACTTCAAAATCACATGCTCTTTGTAAGAAGCCGTTACTTTTCCTATCGTGCAGGATTTGGCGCACTCCCCAAACTGCCTTAAGACGCCGAGCGTTTTTTCTGCGTCCTCGCCCCTTACACATATCGCCATAGTGCCTTCATTTGCCAATTCGTACGGCTCAAAACCAAATATCTCGCAAAGTCCTTTGACCTCATCTGATACCAAAATATCGCTCTCATTAAGCTCAATGCCGACTTTTGACGCCAAAGCCCACTCGTTGAGAACTGCACTTAGTCCGCCTCTCGTAGCGTCCCTCAGGGCTTTTGGACGAACGCCGCTGTTAAACAACGCCTCAAATGGCGCGAAAAGCGAGGCACAATCACTTTTCAAATCCCCTCCAAGCTCAAGCTCTTCCCGCTTTGCCAAGATGCAAGCGCCGTGATTTCCGACCTCGTTTGAGATGATGATGACATCGCCCTCTTGCAAGTTGTGCGAGGAGATATCGGCGCAGACTATCTCGCCTATGCCGCTTGTGTTGATAAACAAGCCGTCCGCACTGCCGCGTGGGACGACTTTTGTGTCGCCGGCGACTATTTTCACGCCGCTTTTTTTCATCTCGTCTTTCATTGAGATGACTATCTTTTCCAAATCCTCATACAAAAAGCCCTCTTCTATGATAAATCCACAGCTAAGATACAGTGGTTTCGCCCCTGCGCTCACCAAGTCGTTTACTGTGCCGGCGATAGCTATCTTGCCTATGTCGCCGCCGTTGAAAAAAAGCGGCGTTACGGTGAAAGAGTCCGTTGTGAAGGCTATACGGCCTTTGATGTTCAAAGTCGCACTGTCTTCCATCTTGTCTAGTATCTCATTGCCAAAATGTTTGAAAAAAAGTCCGCTTATCAAAGACTGCATCTCTTCGCCGCCACCACCGTGGCTTAGTAATATCTTATCGCTCATCTCAGTCCCTTAAAAATTTTCCATATTTATAGTACGCCGCACACGCCCCTTCGCTTGACACCATACACGAGCCTATCGGCGTTTTTGGAGTACACGCTTTGCCAAAAACCTTACACTCAAACGGTTTGGCTCTGCCTCTTAGTATCTGTCCGCAAATGCAAAGTTTGTGGTCGTCTATCGGCTTTTTGGAGAGTTTTGAAGCGAACAGTACCTCAGCGTCCAAATGCTCATACTCGCGCTTGAGCTTCAATGCGCTTTTTGGTATGTCGCCAAGCCCACGCCAGCGGAAACTAGAGCGCTCCTCAAGATAGGTATTTATCAACTCTTTGGCTTTTACGTTTCCGTGTTCACTGACGGCTCTTGAGTACTCATTTTCAACCTCACAGCGTCCCTCATTGAACTGCCTGACGATGCGCAAAACGCCGTCCATAACATCGCTCGGCTCAAAACCCGACACGACGACAGGTGTTTTGTAGCGTTGTACTATCGGCTCAAATATGCCGTATCCTGTTATGACGCTCACGTGAGAAGGCCCCAGAAATGCGTCTATATGGTTCTCTTCGCTCATGATGGCGTGAACAGGCGGCGGGACTAAAACGTGGTTGATGTGAAATAAGATATTTTTTATATCCTCTTTCACGACTTTGTCTATCAAGACCGCACTCATCGGCGTTGTGGTTTCAAACCCGATAGCGAAAAATACAACCCTCTTGTGCGGGTTTTCTTTGGCTATTTTAAGCGTGTCAAGCGGCGAATACAAAGCCCTGATGTCGCACCCCTCAGCCCTTAACGCCTGCAGCGATGTTTTGCTTCCGGGTACTCTTATCATATCGCCAAGCGTCGCTAAGATGACATTTGGCTCTGCGGCTATCGCTATCGCCTCGTCTATGCGCTCTTTTGGCATCACGCACACGGGACAGCCCGGGCCGTGTACAAAGTTGATATTTTCGCTCATAAGCTGCGTTAGACCATACTTCATTATCGTATGCGTATGACCGCCGCAAATCTCCATAATATTTAGCTTTTTTTTCGCCTCTTTTTTGATTTGCAGGCTGAGAGCTTTGATGTGTTCGGGATTTCTGTATGAATTAATGAAGTCTGTCTGCAAGCCCCATATCTCCTTCAAGTTCATCTATCTCGCCGTCGCGCATTTTTGCGGCTATCTCTTCGTATATCGCCAAGCTCTCTTTAGCGTCCGCTTCGCTTATCTTGCCCATAGCAAAACCCACGTGTATAAGCACGTACTCGCCTATGTCCACTTTTTCGTCTATCAGGTCAAGCGATACTTTGCGCAAAACGCCGAGAGTTTCAACTGTGGCGTTATTGTTCTCGTCTATCTCAACGACACGTGAGGGTATTGAAAGACACATCTCAACCCCTCAATGCTTTTTTCATCTTGAGATAGTTTATCCATTTGTCTATGCCTTTTTTGGACTTGCTATCGCACTCAATGATATCAACTTTTGGGTTCAACTTCCTTGCTTCTCTTATCGCTTTTTCCACACTAAAATCAAAATGCGGCAAAAGCTCCGTTTTGGTTATCAAAAGTATATCGGCGGCTTTGAACATCACAGGGTATTTTGCAGGTTTGTCGTCCCCCTCAGGCACTGACAAAAGCACGACATTTAGATGCGCTCCGACATCATAGCTTGCGGGACAGACGAGGTTGCCGACATTTTCTATAAAGACTATGTCAAGTCCTGAGATTGGCATATGATGAAGCCCCTCGTGTACCATAAAAGCGTCCAGATGACAGGCTTGCCCTGTAGTTATCTGATAAGCGGGCGCGCCTTTTTTGATGATACGCTCGGCGTCTTGATTTGTTTCCAAATCCCCCTCTATCACGCCTATCTTGAAACTGCCCTCTTCTATCGTGGCTTCAAGCAGCGTTGTTTTTCCGGCACCCGGACTGCTCATAAGATTTATCGCCAAGATGTTATATTCTTCAAAGTGAGCTCGGTTATTTGCCGCCTCTTTATCGTTGGCGTCAAGTATCTTAGTGATAACTTCCACAGTTTTTTTATCGCCAAGCTGCGGGTTTGAGTGGGCGTGAGCGTGGGTATGTTCGTGAGTATGTCCCTCTTCGTGGGCGTGAGCGTGAGAGTGGCTGCTCCCATCGGCGTGGGTATGTTCGTGTGAATGGCTGTTTATGGAACAACCGCAATCTTTACACATTTTTATCTCCTGATATATTTTATATGGTTTGTTATGGGGCGATTATAACAAGAAAAAGCACTAAAAGGCAAACAATTTTTAATTTCAAGCCTTTTAACCTCTCAATATTTACGATATCGGCACTGCCGCTTTGACAAGTTTGGCAAATTTCACGCCCTTAAGTCCCGCTATCTTTTGAGAAAAGCCGACTATATCGTCCGCCATGCCTTTTAACATTATCGTCTCTAAGCAATTTTCGTGATTGACGTGTACGTGCGTCGTGCACATGATGGTCAAGTTTGCGTCGTGCTGTATGTCTGTTATCTTTTGTACCAAGTCGTTTTGATGATGAGTGTAGACTATGCTGAGTATGCCTATCACCTCGTCATATCCGCCTTCCCACTCATCTTTGACCATCTTTTCACGTATCAAATCCCTGATAAATTCGCTCCTTGAAACATAGCCCTGCGTTTCTATCTTGTTGTCAAGCTCGTTCAAAAGCGGTTCGGGAAGCGAGATAGTAAATCGTATGATTTGTTCGCTCATATGCTGCCTTTATTAATATTTTTTATTATAATAGTATGAAATATCTTATATATGGTTTAACGCATATACTATCTGTCCAAGCGATATAGAACTGTCGTTTGGCGATATATCACGAGCCGTAACAAACTCTATATCATGGCTTTTCAAGAGCTTTTTTAGAAGCGTTTTGTTTTGAAAAACACCGCCCGAGAGTACTACTTTTTTGTCATACTTTTTGGCTATTTGTAGTAAAACAAGCGCCAAAGTATTTATAAATTTCGTAGCCGCAACGTTAGCCCTTTCACCAAGCATCGCCAAAAACCAATGGCTGTATTCTATCTCGCCTTTATCGTTTATCTTTATCTCGTAACTCTCGTTTATGCTCTCATCATACAAAGCCTCTATCATCATACCGCTCTCGCCCTCGTATGTAGTGGTTTTCATCTGCAAAATGATAGCCGCCGCAGCGTCAAACAACCGCCCTACCGAATGGCACAAAAGCGCATTTATATCTTTCTCATAGCTTTGCTCCAGCAGGCGCTTCTCTTTGAAACTATCCAAAAACGCCGCGACCTCTTTTCGCTCACGATGAGGATAAAGTATGGAAAAGGCTGTTCTGTTTATATTTTTGACGCTTTTATCGCCTCCAAGAAGCTTAAAAGGGGCAAATGTATGAACTCTTTTGTACGCTTTCATATCGCACAGGAAAAACTCCCCGCCCCAGATACTGTTATCATCTCCAAGCCCCGTGCCGTCCCACGAAACCCCCAAAACTTCCTCATCTATGCCCTGCTCAAACATCACAGCCAATATATGAGCATAGTGGTGCTGCACGTTCAAAGTGGGGATATTTTGTTTTTTAGCCCAAAGCGACGAGGCGTAGTTCGGGTGAGCATCGCAGACCAACAGATGCGGTGCAAAATCATAAAACCGTATAAAAGAGGCTATGGTTCTCTTGTACGCCTCCACGCTCTCAACGCTGTCCAAATCCCCTATATGGGGGCTGATGATGATATTTGAGCCGTTAAATATAGCTATAGTGCTTTTTTGGTGCGCCCCAAGAGCCAATATCTTTTTATCGCAGCCGTAAAACGTCTTGAAGGATTTTGGCGTAAGCCCTCTTGAGAGCCTCAAAACGATAGCCCTTTTATCCGCAAACTGCACGACGCTGTCATCGCTAAAGTTTACTATATCGCGCTCAAAATCCACAAACGCTTCTATCACGCCGCCAAGTTTGCCAAGCTGCTCTTTTGAGGTGATGATAGGCTCGCCGCTGATGTTTGCGCTCGTGGCGATGAGCGGTCTTTGTGTAAGCTCCAAAAGCTGCGTATGCAGAGGCGTATAAGGCAAAAAAACGCCAAGTGTATTGATATTTGGGGCGATGATGTCAGGCAGTGTACACTCTTTTTTCTTGCTCACAAGCACTATCGGGCGGGCGGCGGAAAGAAGTGCGCTCTCCTCCTCTTTTGTCGTGTCGCAGTAGCGTTTTATCATCTCAAGTGAGCCAAAAAGCACGGCAAAAGGTTTTGCAGGACGTCTTTTTTGCTCTCGCAAGCGCAAAATGGCACTTTCGTTTAAAGCGTCGCAAATGATGTGAAACCCGCCCATACCTTTGAGCGCTGTTATCCGTCCTGCTGTTATCGCATGAGATAATTTTTGCAGTGGCAAGTCCCGCGTACTTGAACCCTCGCTCACATCATAAAATCTCACAGCAGGGCCACACCTCGGACAGCTTATGGGTTGAGCGTGGTAGCGGCGGTTGAGCGGGTCTTTGTATTCACGCTCGCACTCGGGACACATTTGAAAGGCACGCATAGAGGTATTTTCACGGTCGTACGGTACGCTCTCCATGATGGAGTACCTCGGCCCGCAATTTGTGCAATTTATCAAAGGGTAGCCAAATCGTCTGTCGTTTTTGTCCTCCATCTCACGAGCGCAATCCTCGCAGAGCGACATATCCGGCACGATAAGCGTGCTTTTGAGGTTTTGGCTTTGGCTTTTGATGATTTTGAAATCCTCAAAATTTCTCAACGCAACTTGGATTATCTCCACGCCGTCCACACGTGCCAAAGGCGGAATACTCTCACGAAGTTCACGCTCAAAAGCGCAAAAACTCTCCGCCTCCCCCTCAACTTCTATATGAACCCCGCTCGCTTGGTTAAATACTACGCCTTTGAGGTTGTGCCCCAGTGCCAATGTGTAAACAAACGGGCGAAATCCAACGCCCTGCACCCTGCCCTCAATATCGTAGATTTTACATATTTTCATCTAAAGCTCTATCGGCAGCTCTTTGCTAAAGTGGACTTTATGGTTTACGCTAAGGTGTTTGACGCAGAGATTTGATATGCTCTTTGTGCCAAAAAGCGAACCCATAAAAAATATATTTTCCACCTCAAAATCGCCCTTGAGTTTATCGGCAAAATCGCTCAAAAAATAGACCAAACTCTCGCCTATACCGTAAGAGAGCATACCGTCATCAGCCCCTGCAAGCCTGAAACTCATCACGCTTTTTAGCAATTTGTATGCGTCCAACGACTGCTTTGCGCTGTTTTCGTCTATAAGTTTATAATCAATCCTTGGACCCTTCTCGCCTGCAAACATCTCTATATTTTCCAAAAGTTTCTCTCTTGCCAGCCTCAAGTCATCGCCAAATCCCATCAAAATCGCCGCTATACCCCAAAGATTTGACACACTTTGCGCCACCCCTTCAAACGATATATTTTCTATTTTTTGATATATATGAGGGAAAGCCTGTTTGTAATTTGCCACAAGTTTCTCTCCGCTCTCATCGCTGGCAAGGCGCAAAAATATCTCTTTAAAAGAGTTTTTAAACTCTATGCTCAAGATGTCCAAAACGCCCACTTTATCGTTGTAAAACATAATCTTATCGTTGTGTTTGAGGCTTAGGTATATACCGCAATTTGCCTTGTCAAACACGCCGCTCTCCTGCATCGTAGCAGCAAACTGCGTGTGATAGTGGTGCTTCAAAAACTTGATATTTTTCAAGCTCTGCGGCTTCATGTGCCACGTGCCGTGAGTGATGATGTTTTGCCCGCTTTGTAAAGCGCATACTTCAAGTCGTGGACGTGGAGTGATACCCTGCTCAAAATACAAAAACGCCGAAGCGAGGTTCTCTTTTTGCTCCAAAATAACAAATTCAACCCCTTTTTTAAAGAGCGCCAACGACAAAAAATACAAAAACAGGTCATCAGCCATAGCAAGCCTTAAAAATCTTGGAAAATTTGGATATTTTGAAGCAAATATCATATTTGTATGGGCTCGCACTATCGGTTTTTCAAGCGATACGAGCGTGCTAATCTCTTCGTTTTTTGTAACCGCTATCTTGCTTACGATGCTAAGCTCACTCGGCATCACGACAAACTCATCATCATAAGCTTTGTCTTCTATCTGCGAAACACAAAAGATGCCGCTTAGTGTTTTGATATTTAGCTTTTGACCCTTTGCCACGATGTCCGCCGCACGCTCAAAAGCTTCAGCGAAATCTTCGCTGTATTTGTGCCGCACACCGTCCTGTTCAAAGATGAGCGGCAAATAGATTTGCTGATTTTCCCCTATCTCGTTTTGCACAAACGGATTAAAATCCCTCACAGCCGTGTCTAATGCCTGTTTTGTAAATGGCAGATATATATCGCACGGCGGCACTCTGATGGCTTGGTTTGTATCCCACGCTTCATCAATATAGGCGTTGGTTGAGTTCAAAAACAGAGAGTATGGAAGCTCTTTTGAGAGTTTCTCAGAAAACAGACCAAGCTGCTCCTCATCGCCTTTGACGTGCAACAAAACTTTATCGTCCTTTTTGCTGATATAACTCTCCACATCAGCACTTTTGGCTATATTGTCCAGAAAATTTTCCAAAACTGCGTTTTGCGAAACATAAGTAAATTCATAAACTAAAATCATTAATCCTCTTTTGAGTGTTTTTTATATACCCCTCCCATTGTCATGCGTGAACGAAGCCCCACAGTGTCATGGCTCTGCCGAAGGCGTGAGCATCTGTGTTTATTTTTACTTTTTTTGCAACTCTTACTCTTATTACTTTCTTTTCCGAAAGAAAGTAACCAAAGAAACTCCCCCTAAGTGTAACTGTCCTTCGGATACCCTGCGCATATT
>JAITNC010000110.1 GCA_031290675.1 Campylobacteraceae bacterium
AAGGATTTGTGGTTTGCCAGACGCAACTGCTCGCAAAGTATCACTATATACGGCAGCAAAAAAATGAACGAGGACATCACTGTTCCACGCAGCAAACTCCCTGAACTGCTTGAGCGGATATACGAAATCTCAACCAAATACGACATTCTCATTCCATGCTTTGGACACACAGGCGACGGCAACGTGCATACAAACGTGATGGTGGACGGCAGCGACAAAAAGCAGCTTGAGATAGGACACAAAGCCATAGAGGAGATATTTAAGATAACTATAGAGCTTGGCGGCACACTCAGCGGCGAACACGGTATCGGCATCTCAAAAGCGCCGTTTATGAATCTTGCGTTTAGCGACGTTGAGATGAAGCTTTTTGCTGCTATCAAAAAAACGTTTGACCCAAATAACATACTAAATCCTTACAAAATGGGTCTGTAGTGAAAAACTTTATCCAAAAATGCAAAAACCTCATCGCTCTCTTGCAAAGGCTCAACGACAAAGACTTGATGACATACGCTTCAAGTCTTAGCTTTCACACGATACTCTCCGTCATACCCGTGCTTTTGATAACATTTTCTATTTTCACGAAATTGCCGAGCTTTGAGGAGCATTACGAAAAAATAAAATCTTTTATATTTTCATCTCTGCTGCCCTCACATCAAGACGTCATATCCGAATATATAGACACATTTTTGGGCAACACGCTGCAAATGGGCATTTTTGGACTTGTAACGGTGCTTGTCATCTCAATGTTGTTTTTCAAGGATTATGAAAATATTTTCAACAGAATCATACACGCACAGCCCCGCTCATTTTGGCAGTCGCTATCGTCATACTGGACGCTCGTAACGCTCGCCCCCATCTTGCTTGGTGTGTCGTTTTATCTCTCTACTATCATACAAAACTTTTTGAACACTTATGATGAAAACATCAACTTTTTGGCTATATTTCCGTATCTTGTAGTTTGGGCGCTGTTTTTCACGGCCTATATGATATCTTCAAGTGCGAAAATCCCGCTATATGCGGGGGCGTTGTCGTCATTTTTGGCTTCACTCATCTGGTATCTGTCAAAAACGCTTTTTGTCTTTTATGTGGCTTACAACAAGACATATTTGAGCATTTACGGCTCTTTCAGCGTTGTGCTGTTTTTCTTTGTGTGGATATACATCTCGTGGGTTATCTTTCTTTACGGCGTGAGGGTCTGCTACATCTTGCAGTCAAGAAAAGACAAAAAAGCAGAAGCAGCCAAGTCCGACAAGAGCGACGGGAAGCATAAAAATCTTCTTCCAAGCGCAGAGAAAGCTCAAGACGATATAGATACCAAGCAGCCATAACGGCGTGGTAAACATAACGCTTTTGGAGCTTAAAGTCAAAGATTGCAGCAAAAAGGCGTCAAAAAGCCCGCCAAAGCCCGCCAAATGTAAAAACGCTGTGAGCGGGTAAAATACGACAAACAGAAAGCTGAGAGGTATTGACGCTAACTGCTGGAGATTTATCACGTCAAACCAATGATGAACTATCGGAGTCATAGCGAAAAACAGCCAAAGATTTATAAGCGCAGCACTTTGCCAGACTTTCAGTACCTTCCCAAAATGCTTGATAAACACAAATATAAAAAACACGCCAAACACGGAGAGTATGAAGCCTATATTGAACATCAGGTGCGGAAAAAACGCTATCAAAAGTGCGGACGTGAAAAAGAGTATCTCAAAGCCAAGAGCGTTTATGCCACGCCACAAAAACAAAAACCCCAAAACCCCCATAGCGTATGAGCGCAAAAATGACGGCGTCATATCTATCAGCCACAGATAATAGCCCAAAATAGCGAAAATCACTAAAGATATGTCCCATCTGGCGTTTCTGTACGGAAAATATCTATCTTGAAAAAAGCGATAAAGCGGTCTGAACAGAGCGTATAAAAATCCAAAAATGAGCCCGAGATGAAATCCGCTGATGGCTATGATGTGGGCGACGCCCCATACCTGCACCTGTTCTCGCAGCTGCTTTGATATGGGCGTAGCCAAAAAAAGTGCGCCGTAAAGTTCCTGCATAAGGGTGTTTTCGTGCTGAGAGGTGATAAAAGTTTTGAGCTTTGATTTGACGCTCGTGTCATTGACCTCGTGCGCCCACACCAAAACGGATTGCGCCCAAAAACGGTTGCTTACAAACGAGCCAAACGTAACATCGTCGGTTTTGACACGAAAGCCGACACGCATATTTTGCGTAAATGTGGCATTTGACATATACGTAACGCTCACGCCCAGCCCGCTGTCGCTTTTGATGTACAAACGCTGATATGCTCTGTTGTTTTTTGAGGTGAGATGTACGATGTTGGCGATATTTCCACGAATAGTAGCCCAACTGTGGCTTTTAAACTCTCTAAAATCCAAATATGTCAAAAAAATATTTATAAAAAAAACCGCGCTCAATACCATAACAGCCGCCGCCATCTCAACTTTTGTTTGAAACAGCGGCAAAAAGTGCTTCATCTACACCTTTGGCATACCGCTAAAATCGGCTTTTGTATTGTAGCTTTGCTCGTTGCTCGTCTTTGTGCTTTCTACAAATTTCACGCAAGCTTTATGAAAAAGCAGATGAGCGGTGCCTATAGAACCGTTTCTATTTTTACCTATGATTATTTCAGCCTCCTCAATAGGCTTTTCTTTAAATTGGCTTCTATATTCGGTTATATTGCCGCTTTTGTCTTTCTCTTTTTTTGACTTCTCCTCTTTCTCTTTCTCGTCTTTCATCTTATAAACATCATCTCTATAGACAAAAAGTATGATGTCGGCGTCTTGTTCTATCGCGCCTGACTCCCGTATATCGCTCAACATCGGTCTTCTATCGCCGCGCTTTTCGACCTCTCTGTTGAGCTGCGAAAGGGCTACGATAGGCATATCAAGCTCACGTGCTAAGAGCTTAAGTCCACGGCTTATCTCGCTCACTTCCAAGTGCCTGTCTTTGTTGTTTGTAACACTCGTCATAAGCTGCAAATAGTCAATGACACAAAGTGATATCTCGGGGCATTTTATTTTCAGTCTTCTCAGCTGCGCCCGCACTTGATAGATATTTAGATTTCCCTGGTCATTTACAAAAAATTTCTTTCTTGAAAAGTCGTTTGCGGCGTCCGAGAGCCTTGTCCACTCATCGTCGCTTAAGTTTCCGACTTTGAGATTTTGGAGCGGTATGGAAGTTTTGGCGCTCAACATTCTCAACATGAGCTGTTCAGCCGGCATCTCCAAAGAAAATATCGCCACACCTTTTCCGCTCTCCAAAGAGTGCGCCGCTATGTTCAGACAAAAAGCCGTTTTACCCATCGCAGGGCGTGCGGCTATGACGATAAAATCGCCGTTATTGAAACCTGTGGTATGTTTGTTGAGCTCATAAAATCCCGTGTCAAGCCCCGTAACGAGCGTGTTGCCTCTCGCTTTCATCTCTTTGATGTGTTCTATGGCGGCGTATGTCATCTCGGGCGACTCTCGGAACTCCTTCTCGCCGGACTCTTGCGTGATTTGATATAGCTTTTGCTGGACGATATCCATAGCCTCTTTTGCGGGCAAATCTTTCTCAACCGCCACGTCATTTATAGTCCCCGTGAGCGCTACAAGCTCTCTTTTTATCGCCTTCTCTTTTATCTCGTTTGTGTATGCGCCGATGCTTGGAAGTGGATTTGTAGAGAGTATGTCAAGCATAGCCGCTTCGTCGAAAACGCCCTCTTGAGCAAGTCTCTTTTTCAAAAACTCCTCATCTATGGGCAGCTCGTCCTTCTCGCAGTCAAGCATGGCGGAAAATATATTTCTATGTGCGGGCAGATAAAAATCGCTCGCCTTCAAAAAGCTTGATATCTCCTCAAAAAGGGCGGGGTTAAATATGATAGAGCTAAGAACCGAACGCTCTATGTTGATGTTGTGCAGGTTATCCATTTGCGGCCTCTTTCTCTACCTCTTGTAAAAATCTCTCGACCAATTCGCTCTCCTTAAGTTTGGCTACAATCTCGCCTTTTTTGATGATAAGCCCGCTTCCTTTGCCAAACGCTATCGCTACATCAGCCTCTTTCGCTTCGCCTATCGCGTTCACGACACAGCCCATAACGGAGATATTTAGAGGCGTTTTTATGTGCGCCGTTCTCTTTTCTATGACTTTGATGGCGCTAACGAGGTCAGCCTCTATGCGCCCGCACGTAGGGCAAGAAACTATGTTTATCCCATCTTTCGCACGTCCGCTGTTTTTCAGTATGGCTTTGGCTACCTTGACCTCTTCCTCAAGCTCCCCTGTGATAGAAACTCTCATCGTATCGCCGATACCTTCCAACAAAAGCGTACCCAAAGCGATAGACGACTTGATAGTTGAGTGAAAAAGCGTGCCGGCTTCCGTAACGCCAAGATGAAACGGATACTCCACAAGCGTTCTTAGCGTTCTGTAAGCCTCAACAGTGCGTGCGACATCGCTCGCTTTGAGGGAAACTTTGAGGTTTGTAAAGTCCAAATCTTCCAAGTATTTTATGTTATAAAGTGCGGACTCTACCATACCTTTTGGCGTAGCGCCGTATTTGTGCTCAAACTCTTTCTCCAAACTTCCGGCATTTACGCCGATACGAATAGGAATCCCGCGCTCTTTGCACGCTTTCACGACCTCTTTAACTCTCGCCTTTTCGCCGATATTTCCCGGATTTATCCTGATACAATCAACAACTTCAGCGGCGATAAGAGCCAAACGGTAATTAAAATGTATATCAGCCACAAGCGGGAGTGAAATCTGTGATTTTATCGCTTTCAAGGCGTGTGCAGCGTCATAATCAGGCACAGCCACACGCACGATATCACAGCCTGCGAAATGCAGTCTTTTTATCTGCTCAACGGTAGCATTTACATCGTGTGTTTTGGAAAATGTCATAGACTGTACGGATACAGGCGCGTCCCCGCCTACCAGCACACCGCCGACATTTATCTGCTTTGTTTTATATCTTTTTTGCATTTTAAATTTTCGCCTCTGAGATGTCGCAAAATGATAGCGAAAATTAACAAAAAGATAGTTTAGGGGTGGCGGAGGCAAGAGAAAAAAGTCACCACAAAACACCTTATTTGTATAATAGTATCAGTTAAAGAAACATTTTAAATAACTTTTATCCCTTTTTTGGATAAAATTAAAGATTAGAACCAATTTTAGCAAAGGGGCAAATTATGAACGATTTAGACAACCCGGAATTATATCTGAACAGAGAGATATCTTGGCTTCATTTTAACACACGAGTTTTGAGTGAATCACTCAAAAAAGAGTTACCGCCGCTTGAGAGGCTAAAATTTATAGCTATTTACGCCACAAATCTTGATGAATTTTATATGATAAGGGTGGCGGGCTTGAAACAGCTCCTCTCAGCCGGCATCATCACTACGGGCAATGACCGCCAGAGCACACTTGACCAGCTGCGCGAGATACGAGAGTATATCACGACCGAAAAAGATGTGCTTGAGTCAAGCTACAACGATATCGCTGCGGAGCTTGTAAAAGAAAATCTTTTTATCACAAAATACAGCGAAGCGAGCGATGAGATAAAAGCAAAAGCAGATGAGTTTTTTCACTCAAATATACTGCCCGTCATAGTCCCCATAGCCGTTGACGCCACGCACCCGTTCCCGCACCTGAACAACCTCAGCTTCTCGCTTGCGGTCAAACTGCAAGACGGCGAAAGCGGCAAAATAAAATACGGCATGATACGCATACCACGTGTTTTGCCGAGATTTTTTAAGGCGAGCGAAAACGTCTATATGCCCATAGAGTCTATCGTCAGATGGCACGTAGAGGTCATATTTCCGGGCTACACACTCATAGCTTCCGCCCCTTTTGTGGTCACGAGAAACGCCGATATGAACATAGAAGAGGAGGAGGCGGACGACTTTATGCTGATGATGGAGCAAGGGTTGAAACTGCGCAGAAAAGGGGCTTTCGTAAGGCTAAATATCAAAAAAGACTCTGACGCTGACCTGCTTGAGTTTTTGAACTCCCATATGCAGATTTTGCAAAAAGATATTTATGAGTATGACATTCCGCTAAACCTCGGCGCATTGTGGCAGATAGTAGGCAACAAGGACTTTATGCACCTCGTCGCCACGCCAAACACGCCAAAGATACTGCCGCCGCTTGACACAAATGAGTCCATTTTCACGACCATAGACAAAGGCGATGTCCTCATAGCCCACCCGTACGAGAGTTTTGACCCTGTAACTTCGTTTATCCAAGAGGCGGCGAAAGACCCGAAAGTTATATCTATTCGTATGACGCTTTACCGTGTTGAGAAAAACTCCCCCATCGTTCAAGCGTTGATAAATGCGGCGAGCGACGGCAAACAGGTAACAGCCATGGTAGAGCTGAAAGCTCGTTTTGATGAGGAGAACAATCTCCACTGGGCAAAAGCGCTGGAGAGTGCGGGAGCTCACGTGATATACGGCATCACGGGCTTTAAAGTACACGCGAAACTGACCCAAGTTATCCGCCAAATAGACGGCAAACTCAAGTTTTATATGCATTTCGGCACGGGTAATTACAACGCCAGCTCGGCAAGACTCTACACGGATATCAGCTTTTTTACCTCACGGGAAGACTACGCCAAGGACTCCACGACGTTTTTCCACATCTTATCCGGCTTCTCAAAAAATAAAAAACTTGAAACGCTCTCAATGTCGCCTATGCAGATAAAAAACCGTGTTATCGCTATGATAAACAAAGAGGCTGAGGAGGGCGCAAATGGACAAATCATAGCCAAGATGAACGCTCTCGTGGACTCTGACGTCATCAAAGCCCTCTACAACGCCTCTATCAAGGGCGTCAAGATAGACCTCATCGTGAGGGGCATCTGCTGTCTGCGACCAAACGTGAAGGACGTGAGCGAAAATATCACCGTCAAATCTATGGTCGGCAAGTATCTTGAACACGCAAGAGTTTTTTACTTCAAAAACTCAAAGCCAAACTTTTTCATATCAAGTGCGGATTGGATGCCGCGAAACCTTGAGAGGCGTTTGGAGCTTATGACGCCGATAGAAGACAAGACTTTGCAAAAGAAACTTTTTGAGATTTTGCAGCTTCAACTCAGCGACAACGCTTTGAGCTGGTCGCTCGGCAATGACGGCAAATATACGAAAATAGCGGGCGATGAGAAGCAGGTAAACTGCCAGCAGACGCTTGAGGAGTACATCAACCGTATGCACAAAACGCTGAAAAAAGATGTCGGCACGGCGAAAGTGGAGCAGTTGGCGAAAAAGTTGTTTAAGGATAGCTGAAAAAATACAAGGGGTTGCATATGGAAGTTGAAAATACATCAAAAAATGTTTTCAAGTCTTTTAGGATATCTTGGACTGTGTATGTGCGTGTAATTGTGGTGTTTGCCATCAAAATAGCCATTTTGTTTGGTCTGTATTATTTTGCGATGCACGTTTTGCAAAGTGAGTTTGCAATACCTGTAAACATCATCAACATCATCGCGATATCCTTGCTTGCGGTTGGACTTATATTTTTTACAATCAATATCCTGACGCTCAGAAGTATCGTCCTGTATACAAATGAGGACGGCGTTTGGGTATATCGCGGCATTTTCCCTTGGTCAAGGGGTGCTTCCGGCGTCAAATGGCGGGATTTGGATAGCGCAAGTTATATCACTAAATTTTCCAGCTGGCTTCTGCAAACTTACACTATCAAAGTTGAGCATCGTTTTACAAAAGACAATGAAATTGTATTAAACAGCGTCTACAAGGGGCAAAACGCCGCTATGCATATCAATGAATTGCATAAAGAATTTGTATCAAATGCACAAGAATAGCAGAGTAGTGATGGTGAGAAATATGCGTACTTTTTTGCTGATGACATTGGTACTTTTGTCGCTCAATGGCTGCTTTTCCAAGTGGTCGCTGCAAGAGAAAGAGCAGTTCAAAAGCGAATGCGAAAGCTCTCAAACGACAGATTACTTGTCTGTTTATTTTGAGGGTTTTAGCTATGCCGAGATTGAAAAAATAGAAGTCAAACAGGTGCGGGACGGCGGGGTCATAGAGACATTTTTTATCTATCCCGATATCCGCCGCTTCAAGCATGAAAACATTGACGAACTTTCTATCATGGGCAGTGCCACCATAAGGCAGGAGATATATCTCGCCGATAGTTATCATTTTACGCTTTCAAGCGAACAAAGCTTTGTTTTGGGAGAGATAAAGATGATAGTCTGGCCGCAATATACCATGTTCAGCGAGGGGTATGGCTGCAGACTTGGAGAGTTTAGCATTGATGGCGTGAAAAGTGACTCTGGCCATATCAACCTTGTCAAAAAAGGCTACAAAGACCCCCTTAAAAAAGCATATGAAGAGAAGTTATGACTTCAAAAAAGCGTGAAACGGGCATTTTTGACTGCCTAAATGTCGCTTTTGCGCTATTTTGGTCATATCAGTTTTTGCAAACAGGCTTGTTTCCGCAAAGCGATCGAGAAAGCATTTTTATGGTTTTCTTTCTTTGTGCGGAACTTATGTGCATCATACTCGCTCTTTGGCTAAACACCGTTTTGTATACCTTCGCCGAATACAAAGCTATGCTCAAAACAAAAGGCGATATCGTCTGGTTCGTCATCGTGGCTACTTTTGTGATAGCTTTTCTTGCTATGGCAGGTGGATTTTTCTTTGAGATAAACGACCTCTCGGACAATAACTTTTTCATTATCCTTTATATATTATTATTGTTCAGCAGAATATTCTCAGCACTGTTTGCAGACTACGGCGATATGAGTAGAGATGCTTATATGCAGATGAGAGATAAAGAGTTGCACATAAAGATGATGATACTTGGCGCAGTGCTTTTGGTTGGGGTGATACCGATGCTTTTTGAAATTGACGGTTTTGGTAATTTTTTCACTTTTATGTTTACAGGCTGCGTTTACTTTTTTATTTTGAGCGTATACGATACGTACGGCATCATCAAAATTTTGCGAGAACGCCGCAATGGCTGACAAAAAACCAAAGGGTTATTTTCACAAATGGCTTTTGCAAAAGAGAAAAGAGGCTAACGCCAAAGATGATAAATATCTTGAGGAGTTGAGAGCCGCAAATGCGCTTGAAGGTGACGCCAAAGAGCTATATCATTTACAGAAAGCCAATAAGCGTTTTGACGCTTTTTATTATCTGGATATAGCCTTGATGCTCTTTTTTGTGTTTCAATGCTTTAGTGTTTGGCTTTTTCCAAGTGTGGAGCGGATAGACACTATCTACACTGTCGTGGCTATCGTCATACTTGAGTTGGTTATGCTTGTAGCTGTTGGTTTGTTTGCTCTGTTTAGGGCTACTGTCCACAGCGACATGAGGGAGTTTATCATTCAAAATATTTTCGCTACCCTTTTTGCTCTGTTTTTACCCGCTGTTGTTTTATATATATTCGCCGTACTTAGCGATATAGGAAGTTACAGTTATATCATCATCGTTTATATCATTATGGCGATAAACAGGGCACGGAAAATGTTATTTGTGGGTTATATGGATAACGACCACGGCGACGAAGCGTTGATAAAATTTCTACTACTTACCCTCTCGCTCATTCCCGCTCTGTTGATAATAGCTCTGTTTGAGATAGTGTCGTTTATCGTCGTCGGCACAGAGTTCAATGGAGCGTTTTTGCAAGATATTGAAAGCGGGGACGATGTGCTGATGCTGACATTTGTGCCGTTAGTGGGAGGAGTTTACTATCTGATTTTGAGCTTTTTTGGCATCGCTGATGTCGCAAATACCAAAAAAGGGTTGAAAGCGGCTCGCGTAAAACTTAACATCGCCCAAATAAAGGAGTTATAGTCCGTGAAAAACACTCAAATATTTCTCACGCACCCGTGGAAAGCTGTGTGCGATAAACACTCCAAAGTACTGATACTCGGCACTTTCCCCTCACCCGCTTCAAGAGAGTATGGGTTTTACTACGGGCATTCGCAAAATATCTTTTGGCTCACGCTCGCTTGCGTGCTTGAGTTGCCCTGCCCTCAGGATAAAAACTCAAAAATCAAGTTTTTGATAGATAACCACATAGCGTTATGGGACGTGCTGCGCTCGTGCGAGATAGATGGGGCGAGCGATGAGAGCATCAAAAATCCCACGCCAAATAGTTTCAAGCCGCTGATAAAAAACAGCGAAATATCGGCTATCTTTACGACAGGCAAAAAAGCTACTGAGTTGTTTGCTAAACTCTGCGCCGATGAGGTCGGTATGGAGGCGATTTATCTGCCCTCAACCAGCCCCGCCAACCGAGCCTCCCATAAAAAAGCAAACTTTTTAGAGCGCTGGAAAGTGATAAAGAGCTTTTTGGATAAATAGCGATTGGGGATCTAAGGCGGTTTCTCTTCCGTAGCGTAGGACGTTAAAGCGCTAATTGCGTTATGCGACGTTGGGCGCGCTTTTATTTTATTTATACGTATATAATAATTTTCCGCAATTACAATATACGCCTTCTCCCGTTTCTCCCGCGCCAAATTCCGGAAAGAATATTGTTCCGCATTTTTCGCATTTTATTACTTCCAATGCTTTATCGTCTTCTTTCGGAATACCCGTAAAATTTATTTTCATATTTTTTAATAATTTAGTATAATCATTTTTATTAACGACGGTAAATACGTATTCGTCATTTCCGGTATCTATAAATATTATTCGATAATTGTATTTTTTTAATTGTTTATCTAATTTATTAAATATTATTATTGGAGTATCGCCTTTTTTAAGAGTTCGTTTATCTAAATTGTTCTTAATTAAACTATAAATGTTATCTTCGTCTATTATTATATTTTCATTGTGATACGTTTTAATTTTATTAAGTACGAAACTAATAATTTCGCCATTTTCATTTTCTCCGCTCCAATCTATGCCTTTTAATATTTGTTCGTCTTTTAATAATTCTATAAATTCGTATTCGTCAATGCATTTATTGATTCCCAATAGTATTCTTTCAGAATTTCCTTTTCCGATAATCAATTCTACAATATTTTTATACGTTTGTTTTTCTCCTTTTCAAAAATATATACTATATTTTATCATAATTACAATATACGTTAAACTTGCCAGACGGCAAACGCGTATAGCCCAATTATGCGACGTAGGGGCTTCTTATATTTCATAATTTATATTTTAACGTTCTTTTCTTATCCAATCGCCGATACGGCGCGCCAAAGACGTCGCCTCCTTCGCAAACGCGGAAGCGTGCGTAGGCATAAAACTCCGATCGCTTTCCCGCCTGTGCGCAAGAAGAGAAAAAATCTAGTTAGATCGCCGATCGCTATTTATTATCGCTACCTATCCGCGATCGACGATCGTTTGCGCGGAATACGAGAGAAAAATACAAAGAAATAGATAAACTAACGCGATCTTGCGGCGCTACTCCTACAAAATATTTTATAGCAAGCTAAACTTCCGAATTTTAACGCGAGATACAAAAATATTCTATGCTTGAATTTTAACGCTTTGGTTTTGAAAATA
>JAITNC010000114.1 GCA_031290675.1 Campylobacteraceae bacterium
GCCATTGCCTTATTTGATGTCAATCTCTTGCTTTTTTCTGCTCTGCTTTCCATTTTTGTCCTTTTTTGTTTTGCCAATTTTATTATAATCAAACTTACATGTGTGTTATGTTGTGAATATGTGAAAGCTGAGATACTTACGGCTTCGCCTCAGTATGACACAATTCCTCCGTCATTGCGAGTTTGCGCGTTCATGCGTGGCAATCCGGTATTTTGCTTTTTTTGCGCCCACACGCCATTTTGCACGATAATGAGGCGCAAATGAAGCCCGTGAGACAAGACCACCCCGTCCTCCCTGCACCCACTCCGCAGAGGGGAATTTTAATACCAAATTTGCATAATTTTAACTTTCGCTTTTTGTGTTTATATGAGGCAGTTTGAAAATTTGGCGAGGCGCATACGCATTGGTATGTAACGAAGCCAAGTTGAAAACAACGAAATAAAAACGCAAAAGAGTGAGTTAAAATATGCAAAAGATGAGTTACCTAACTCAAAACCCCTCACACACCACTTTATATAGGTACTCCACCTCCTCATCGTCCATCAAAATCGTCTGTTTTGAGGCGAAAAGCTCCCTCACGGCGTTTATATCCAAACCTTTATCGTGGATACACTCTGCGTGAGCGGGTAAAAAAGCTCGTGCCAAAGCTACTTTTTCTTCTATCTTCTCTTCGCACAAAAAGCACTCCTCCAAAGTGTGCGTCCTGCCCTCAAAGGCGAGTAGCTGCAAGTACGCCTCAACGGCTACTCTTTTGGGATTTTGCTTGTGCCATTTTTTGGCGCAGTTATTTAAAAGGTCAAAATAAAATCTGTCTATATTTTCTACATCTTTGAGATGAGCGTGAAAAAGCTTCACGAACTGCTGCCAAAAGTAAAATCTATCCCGCTCAAGATTCCAACTCTGCGCCAGATGTATGATATTTCTAAGTTGAGCTATGCTTGATTTGGAGCTGACCTGTGTTTCAAAGTCTATAAGATATCCGAGATTTATAGTGGAGTGTCTTGCTCCGTAAAATCTATATGTCGTTCGCAGTTTATCCGCACTCAAAATGGAAACTATCAAGTCCTCATCACGCACTTTGTTGATATTTACGATAAATCCCTGCAATGATAGCCTTTAAAATTTCGCATATAAACTTATATTTTATCATAAGATAAAGCACTTTTGGGTACTATATAAAGCAAAAAATGGATTTTATATGGACTTTTTACATTCACTCATCAAAGCAAATATGGACATTTACGATTTGCTCAAAAACACCCCTCACAGCGTACTTAGCACGAAACTCTCCAAAGGTTTCGGCGGCGATATCAGCACACACGCCGACTTGGAAGCTGAAAAGATATTTATCAAATACCTTAAAAATTTTGGCTCTATATACTCCGAAGAGTGCGGCACGATAGAAGGCGGCGATGAGCTCATCATCATA
Source organism: Campylobacteraceae bacterium (assembly GCA_031290675.1). Classification (GTDB taxonomy): domain Bacteria; phylum Campylobacterota; class Campylobacteria; order Campylobacterales; family Campylobacteraceae; genus JAIRKW01. Next base: position 1,430 of record JAITNC010000114.1, read on the forward strand.
GACCCGATAGACGGAAGCGAAAATTTTATCTCAAACATACCATTTTACGGCACTTCTGTCGCCAAAAAAAGCGGCGATATCACAACGCACGGCGTGATAGCGAACTTGGCGAACGGCGATTTGTACGTAAAAAGTGAAGAGTTATTTGAAAAACGCTCGCTTTTTAGGGACACTAGGACGAGCATTACCACAAATAACAACTCAAGCACTGGTATATTTGAAAAATCCTACGCCTCAAAGAAATTTCACACTTTTTTACAAAAATCGTCCTTAAAATACCGCTCGATGGGTTCGTTAGCCCTCTCTTTAAGCCTTGCGCACGAGGTGAACTTCGTACTCTATGAAGGCAGCGTGAGAGAGTTTGATATAGCCGCCGGCTGGTATATGTGCGAGGATTTATTTCGTTTTAGAGGAGATAATTTTCTGCTCGTAAGTAAAGATAAGGGAATATTTGATAAAATTGCTAACTTTATAAAGGAGCAATCTGTAAATGGACTTTTCTAAATTATTTAAAACTCGCAGAGAGCAGCCAAAAGCGACCGAAGCTCCGACTCATTGGGTCAAGTGCGAATCGTGCGGTTCGCTTATGTATCGCAAAGAGATTTTGCTTCAGGCAAACGTATGTCCGAAGTGTGGATTTCATATGCGTATCAAAGCAGAAGAGCGGATAAATCTCTTAAGCGATAAAGATACTTTTATGAGATTTGACGAAAATCTGACAGCGATAGACCCGCTAAAGTTTGTAGACAAAAAATCCTACAAAAAAAGAATAGAAGAGGCGAAAACCAAAACAGGCAGGAACTCAGCCGTGATAGCCGGCGAGTGCAAGATAGAAGGCATGAGCACGCAGCTTGTTGTTTTTGATTTTGAGTTTATGGGCGGCTCTTTGGCGTCTGTAGAGGGCGAGATGATAGCCAGAGCGGTCAAGCGAGCGGTCAAAAAAAATCAAGGCTTGGTCATAGTGAGCGCAAGCGGCGGAGCGAGAATGCAGGAGAGTACATTTTCACTTATGCAGATGGCGAAAACATCGGCTGCTTTGACGAAACTTTCAGAGAAAAAACTCCCGTTTATATCTGTGTTGAGCGACCCTACGATGGGCGGCGTGAGCGCATCATTTGCGTGGCTTGGAGATGTCATAGTGGCAGAACCCGGAGCGCTCATAGGCTTTGCGGGACAGAGAGTCATCAAACAGACCATAGGTGCAGAACTGCCCGAAGGTTTCCAGAGAGCGGAGTTTTTGTTGCAGCACGGACTTATAGATATGATAGTAAAAAGAGGCGATTTGAAGCGTACGATAGCTGACTTGCTTACGTATTTTACAAGCTCAAAACCAGAGTTTTTAGAGTTGCCGCACGAAGAAATCATAGAAGCAAAATAATGCAACGACTATACGCACTGATAGATAAAGAAACATTGCTCAAAAATGAAAAATCTTTAGAGTGGGTAGTTGAGAGAGCAAAAAAACTGGACGCTTATATATTGCAGTATAGAAATAAAACAGGCACTTTTGATGAGAAAAAAGAGGATATATTGACTATCAAAAGGCTCTGCGGCGATATCCCTTTGGTCGTAGATGATGATATAACGCTTGTAAAGTTTTGCGACGGTATACATCTGGGGCAAGAGGATATTTTATGTTTTATAGGCGACATCAAAGAAGCCGCAAACAGCGTGAGGCACGCCATAGGAAATAAAATCTTTGGTCTTTCCACGCACAATGAAGATGAGATAGCGGAGGCAAATTTTTTGCCTGTTGACTACATCGGGCTTGGGGCGTACAGAAAAACAAGCACGAAAGATACGGCAAACATACTTGGAAACAGACTTGACGCTTTAGCCAAAACGTCCAAAAAACCTGTCGCGGCGATAGGCGGCGTGAAACTTTATGATGAGTTCAGATATGCCAAGTATATCGTGGTAAATTCGGGGTTGTATGAAGATTAGTCTATATTCCATAGAAAAAAGCGTGGACAGCAACATCAAAAGCGTCACGGACAGTTTTGTCAAGATGAGTTCACGTTTTGCGGAAGTGAAAGACATAACGCTCTTTGGCAAAGATATAGCTGCCGCTCAAAGCAAAGGCGTGAGGGAGTCCAAAGCGTCATACACGGCTATTTATGAGCCGTATCTCAAAGGCTACACGATAGCGCTTGATGAAGAGGGCGATGAGCTGACAAGCGTTGAGTTTAGCAAAATATTTGAAAATGGCAGCGATATAAGATTTTTTATAGGCGGAGCGTATGGTTTTGAGGAGAGTTTTTTGGCACGCACTCAAAGAGTTATAAGCTTAAGTAGATTAACATATGCTCATAAAATAGTGAAAATGGTGCTATCGGAACAGATTTATCGGGGACTTTGTATCAAAAACAACCACCCATACCACAAAGAGTAAAAACCGAAGGATAAAGATGAAGCAAAACGATATTGATTTTTTTAGGAACTTACTACTTGAGCGTCAAGCGCAGGTTTTGAAAAATATTGACGGCACAAACAAGGAGATTGAGGGTTTGGATATCTCTGACGCCAGAGATGATGTTGATTTTGCGACCCTAAATGTAAGTACCCTGATAGACCAAGCGTTGAGCGTGCAGCAGTCAAAAGAGCTTTTTGAGATAGAGTACGCTCTTGCGAAGATACAGATAGGAACTTATGGCGTATGCGAGATGTGCGAAGAGGATATAAGTATGCAGAGGCTCAAGATAAAGCCGCACGCTAAGTATTGTATCGTCTGCCGTGAGATTGTTGAAAAAGAAACCACTAAAAACAGGAGCTTCTAATGGGAATTAAAAAATATATAGGCGGGTCTATCATTTTCTTGGTCATTTTTGGAATTGTTGTCCATCTTGGCGTTATAGGACAAGCGTCTTATGAATTGACATTTCTCGGCTACAGCTTGGAACTGCCCGTAGCGTTGTGGCTTATTTTGCCCGCTACCGTCCTTTTTTTGGCGTCTGTAGTGCATCTGCTCTTTTACTCCGTAAAGAACTTTTTGGCGACACGAGCGAACAAAAAAGACTACGATACGCTTGTGCTTGAGATAAAACACACGCTCTTAAACGAGGAGAAAAGCCTTGAGTACAAAAC
>JAITNC010000155.1 GCA_031290675.1 Campylobacteraceae bacterium
GCATTATACCACACTTTTAAAAAATCGCAAATTTAGCCGTTATTGCGTAAACAAAAACGGCATTTAAAAATTTACCAGCCTCTTTAACCGCCAATATGTTCAATATATGTATGTGGTAGTGTACGTTCTATCTTGAATTTTTAATATTTTAGCAGTACAATCAAAGCTTTAGTATTTATCAACCGCAAAGAGGTTTTATGCACAAATTTACGCAATATCTGCCGCGAAGCGTTATGATTTTCAAAAATTATAAGACAAATATGCTCACGGCGGATTTGGTGGCTGGTGCGACTGTGGCTATCATCGCTCTGCCTTTGGCTATGGCTTTTGCTATCGCTTCGGGAGTAGCACCTGAAAAAGGGCTTTTTACCGCTATCGTGGCGGGATTTCTCATCTCTGCTTTCGGCGGCAGCAAATACCAGATAGGCGGCCCGACGGGTGCGTTTGTAGTCGTGCTGTACGCTGTGGTGTTGAAGCACGGTTACGACGGGCTTATCATAGCCACTTTTATGGCGGGTGTCATGCTGATGTTTATGGGATTTTTCAGGCTCGGAAATATCATCAAATTTATCCCCTACCCCGTTACGGTCGGCTTTACGACAGGTATCGCGCTTATCATCTTCACCACTCAAATCAAAGATTTTTTTGGGCTTAACATAGAAAAAATGCCCGCTGATTTCGTGGAGCAGGTCAAAGTCTACGCCTCCTCTATGACAGACATATCGTGGATTTCGTTCGCTCTGGGCGTGCTTGGCATCTTGATAATCATCGCTTTTAAACGCTTTTATCCGAAAATCCCCGGCCCCATCGTAGTCATCATAGCCCTTTCGCTTATAGTCTACATCTTTGGGCTTCCCGTAGAAACGATAGGAAGTAGATTTCACGAGATACCGAGTATGTTGCCGAGCCCGAGCCTGCCGGCGTTTTCGCTTGAAAAGATACGCCTTGTGTTTCCTGACGCTGTTACTATCGCTATTTTGGGCGCTATAGAGTCGCTGCTCTCAGCTGTCGTGGCGGACGGTATGACGGGAGATAGACACCACTCAAACAAAGAGCTTGTGGCTCAGGGGTTTGCAAATATAGTCTCTGTGATTTTCGGAGGCATCGCCGCCACTGGAGCGATAGCGCGAACTGTTACAAACATCAAAGCAGGCGCATTTAGCCCGCTCGCAGGTATGTTTCACGCACTGTTTTTGTTGGCTTTTATGTTTTTCCTCTCATCGCTCATACTGCTCATACCGCTTTGCGCACTCTCGGCTATACTCGTCATCGTAGCGTGGAATATGAGCGAGATGCACCACTTCAAATCCATACTTTTCAACTCCGAACGGCACGACGCGATAGTCCTTGTAACGACATTTGCGCTGACCGTGTTCATAGACCTCAACACGGGCGTGCAGACAGGCATCATGATGGCGGCGCTTTTGTTCATCAAGCGTATGATAGACGTAACGCACATCACCGACAAAAAGGCGACTTTGATGGATTTGGATTTTGACGCTGTAAATTATGACGAAGAGCTTGAGGACGCCGACGCACTCTCCAAAAAACACGTGCCTGAGGGCGTTGATGTGTACGAGATAGGCGGGCCGTTTTTCTTTGGCATAGCGGACAAACTCAAAGGCGTGCTTGACATAGTTTCCACGCCGCCAAAAGTCTTTATATTGCGTATGAGAAAAGTGCCGATGATAGACGAAACGGGATACCACGCCTTGGAGGAGTTTTTCAAGATGTGTCAAGACAAGCACACGCTGCTGATACTCTCGGGTGTGTCAAAAGAGATGAGAAGAAAACTTGAGAAAAAGGGATTTGACAAACTTTTGGGCGCACACAACATCACGAGCCACATAGATAGCGCTCTACTGCGAGCCTCAGAAGTTTTAGAGAAAAGTAGTGATAAAATTAGCCCTATTGAAAATACAACCAACAAGGATAATTGATGCAGAGAAAACATATTTACAATCCAAGCTCCAACGAAAGCCTAAATGACCGCAGGGTTTTTGGCGGAAATCCTCAAGGCATACTCAACTTCACAAAAGCAAAATACTCGTGGGCTCTGAAACTTTGGGACGTCATGGAGGCGAACACGTGGTTTCCGCGAGAGGTAGATACGACAGGCGATGTCGTGGACTACAGTAGAAATCTCACCGCTCCGGAAAAACGAATGTACGACCTCGTGTGGTCGCAGCTTATCAGCATGGACAGCTTTCAGACGAACAACTTAGCCGACAATATCAACCCCTACATCACCGCACCCGAGATAAACGCCTGTTTGGCTCGTCAAGCGTACGAAGAGGCGAACCACTCAAAATCATACGCCGTTATGGTAGAGGCTATCTGCGACAACACCGACCTCATATACGAGATGGAAAAACACGATGAAGTTTTGCGCCGCAAAAACGACTACATATCAAGCGTTTACGAGCAGCTCGCGGGAGATGTTACAGAGGAGAAGATAGTGCTTGCGATGTTCGCAAATCAGATACTTGAAGGGCTCTATTTTTACTCCGGATTTACGTGTATATACGCGCTTGCAAGGGCTGGCAAGATGCTAGGCTCGGCGCAGATGATACGATTTATCCAAAGAGATGAGATAACGCATCTTTTGCTATTTCAAAACATGATAAACAGCGTGCAAAAAGAGCGTCCCGAGCTGTTCACGAAAGAGCTTAAGGCGCAAGTGTATGATATGTTCAAAAAAGCGGGCGAACTTGAGATAGAGTGGGGCAGATATATCA
>JAITNC010000175.1 GCA_031290675.1 Campylobacteraceae bacterium
AAAACAGCAAAAATGCCTGCCAGCCGAAGTGTTGATAAAAAACGCCCGGCAAAAACGAGCCAAGTGTGCCGCCTGCGTAATAAAATGATATGTAAAGCCCGTTTGTGATGCTTTTGTGCTTTTGGGCGAGTTTGTTGACAAATCCCGTAGCCGTGGAGTGAACCGTGAACATACCAAGGCAAAAAACAAACATGGAGAAAAACATCGTCTGAAAATCTCTAATGTTGAAAAGCTCCAAACCTATGATATACACGACCATACCGACGAGCATAGTTTGGCGTTCGCCGCCCAAAAACTTGATGACTTTCGTGATATTCATAGCCACGATAAGCCCTATGATATAGCCCGCATACATAAAGCCCACTTTACTCTCGCCTAAGTTTGCGTTGATGTTTTTCAGCTCAAAAGGCAAAAAGTTCAGCAAGCCTTGAAAGGCGAAAAACACGCAAAATATCGTAGCGTAGATATATAAGTTGTGCTTTATCTTGAGTACATTTATAATCTCTTTTTTCGTAGGCTTTACAAATCCGGCCTTCGTGTCGTCATCAACCCTTAAAAGTAAAAAAAACGACCCCACAAGCGCGATACCTATAAGCAGGAAAAACAGCCGCCAGCCAAAGTATTCGGACAATATACCCGAAAGCAGCCTGCCCACAAAACCGCCCATGATCGTGATAGCGATATAGTTTCCAAGAGCTTTTTGGATATTTGAAGACGATGAGGAGTATGAGATAAAACTCACGATAGAAGTCATCGCAGCAGGTATCAAAAAGCCCTGAAGCGCCCTCACGGACAACAAAAGCGCATATGAGTTGCCTAAGGAAAATATGATCTCAAGCACACCAAGCGAGAGCAGCGAAAATCTAAGCATCTTGCGTGTTGAAACGGTTTCAAGTATGTATCCGTACAAAATAGGCGCGATACCCAGCGGAAACATTATAACGCTCGTAAATATAACCGATTGGAAGTTGCTCAGCGCAAACTCATCTTTAAAAAGCGGCTGTATCGGCTGTGCGGCGTACAATGTGAACAGTATAAAAATCGTACAGATGTATAAGATAATGATTTGGTTTTTCATCTATATGCTAAAATCCCATAAAAATTTTATCCACCCTTTCGCTTCTCTCGCCCAAAAATCAGGACGCACTATCGCCTTCTCCTTGTAAAACAGAGCGGCGGTCTTGAACTCCGTAGTCGGATACTTCTCTCTTAGTATCTTTTTTATCTCAGCTATCGTTTCGCCGCTGTCTACGATGTCGTCTACTATCAAGACTTTTTTGGCGTCCGACAAATCGGGAATGTTGAAAATCTTGATAGTGTCCATCTTGTTTGTATCTTCGTAGTGTATGGAGTTCATCGCATAGAGCATTCTGTTGTCAAGCGCATGAGCCAAAAAGTGCCCAAACGTCAAGCCACCTCTTGCTATCGCCAAAATCACGTCGGGCTTGTAAGCGTCCCTAACCTTGTAAGCTATATCTTTAACGTCCCCAAAAAACTCTTCATAATTATAATGCTGCATAAAAACTCCTAGTGAATGATAAACGCCATAACGCTGATAAGAAACAAAAATATCACGCCCGTGCTGATGTCCTGAAACTCTCTTTTGAGCACTTTGGTGATAGTATATGCTATAAATCCAAAAGCTAAGCCGTAAGTTATTGAGTATGTCAAAGGCATCATGATAACTATCAAAAATGTAGCTATAGCCACGCTCTTGTCGTGAAAGTTGATATTTCTAAGCTCCGAAAACATCAACACCCCAACCATAACCAACACAGGGTATATGGCATTCGCCGGTATAGCCTTAAAAAGCGGCAGCATAAACAGTGTCAAGACGAAAAACAGCCCCGTGAAAATAGCCGTAAGCCCCGTCCTGCCGCCCTCTTCCACTCCGCTCGCACTCTCAACAAAGCTCGTGGTCGTAGAGACACCAAACAGCGGGCTTATCACCGTAGCCGCAGCGTCCGCCTCAAGCGTTCGCTCAAGCTCTCTACTGCCGTTTTTGAACAGTCCTGCACGAAAACCAACACCCGCTAAAGTGCCGAGCGTATCAAACAAGTCTGTAACAAAAAACGTGATGATGGCGGGGATAAAAGCAACCTTCAACGCCGAGAGCACGTCAAACTTCATCGCAATAGGCGATATGGACGCAGGAAGCGAGAAAATCTCTGAAGGAGCGGGCGCGATACCGACAACCCAAGCTACAACAGACGTGAAAAGAACCGCTAAAATAAACGCCCCTTTTATCTTCCACGTGTAAAGACAGATAAGCACCAAAAGCCCAAAAAGCCCGAGCAGGACGTTTTTATCGCCGAGATTTCCAAGCGAGAGCAGCGTAGCGTCATTGTGCGTTACGATACCCATCTGTTGCAAGCCAACAAAAGCGATGAAAGTCCCTATTCCCGCACTTATAGCGCGTCTCAAATCCTCTGAAATACTGTTGATGACCCACGTGCGAAACTTTGTAAATGAGAGAACCAAAAATATCACTCCCGATAAAAACACTATGCCAAGCGCACTCTCCCAAGGCATACCGCTCTGCCCCACGAGCACAAACGCAAAATACGCATTCAGCCCCATGCCCGTACTCATCGCTATGGGGGTGTTTGCCCACAAGCCGTTAAATACGGTAGCTACTATCGTGATAAGCGCAGTCGCCGTTATCAAAGCCTCTATCGGCATTCCCGTTTGGCTTAAAATAAAAGCATTTACAGGCACAACATAAAGCATCGTCAAAAATGTCGTAAACCCCGCTCTCGCTTCGGTTTTGACATTTGTGCCGTGCTCTTTTAATTTAAAAATATCCATAAAAACTCCTCATTTTTACAGTTTTATAACTTTAAAAGTTCTATCCATACTCTCGTAAGAGCAAAACGCCGCTTCACTTAAAAGATAAATGATTTCTTGAATGTTGCTCATTTTTCATCTCCTTTACTCGTATTTATAAATTGGCTCAAATTTACACAGTTGATTTATATTATCTGTTGCGTTGTCTGATTTTGTGATTTCGTATAGACCGACTATACCGCTAAGGCCGCTAACCAATATATAATTTTTTTGATTTATGGATACTATCTCTTCTTTGGTTTCAAAAAAACAATCAGAAAAATGGCTTGGGAAAAAATTTATATCCAATTCTTCTTCTCCTATATAATAAACCTCTTCTCTTTTAGGAGAATAAACCGCCAAGAAATTATAGCTACAACCTGCCCTATTGTAATAATGGTATTGTAAATTTAAAATAATATGTTTTTTACCTTCGTTTCTGTAATCCGCAAGATATGTATTTGTGCTGTTTTCTTGAAAAGAGGTAAAATTATATTTTTCAAGAGCTTTTGGTCCATCATATTGTAGAGAATTATCATTAACATCATAGCCGTAAAAATCATAATTAAAATCTCTGATTTGTTTTTTGTTCAAAACAGAATGTAAAGTATTAGGCTGAATTTTTTTGTACTTCTTATCTAAAACCTGCTTGCAAATTTTATTTTCTTTTTTATATCCAACTATTTTTTTCTCTATTTTACAGGCCTGGTCAAAAAATTTCGCCTCTTTGTTGTATGCGTAAATAGCAAAAAAACTGCTATAAGGGTGTGAGTGCAAGTTTAAATAAGGCACATTATCTATCAAAAACATTTCTACGTAACCAGCCCAAGGCTGAGCATCAATGTCAACATCTTTGTTGATTTTTTCTTCATCATTTTTATCATATTCGCTCGTTACTTCTTCTGCGTAACTATCTAATATCTTTGACATATCAGAGCCTTCTGTTTCGTTGATATTATCAAAAGCACCGTCTATTATTTTTCTATAAAAAAAGCTTGGAGTTTGCGATGTTCCACCGTATATATTAAAAACCAAATGTTTAATTTTTGAATTATTGTCATCGCTATAAACAACATAATCTCTAAATTCTTTTAAATAAAGTTTTTCATCTAAAATCTTTTTACAAATTTTTGAGTTTTTAGCTGTTGGAAATGTATTATCATCACCGCCTGATACAATTGCAACCGCCGCCACAAATAGACCCAATAGTAATTTTTTCATATCCCCCGCCCTTTTTACTCGTAGACTTTCAACTCATTATACAAGCTATCTCTCTCAACAGGGATAAATCCGCTTGTCGTGATGACGTCCAAAAAGTCGCCGAGCGATTGTCCGTCCGCACTTTTCGCCCCCGCAGCGCTTTGTATCGCCTCTTTTTCTATCGTCCCGTCCAAGTCGTCCGCACCAAACTCTTGCGCCACCATAGCCAAGTTCATCGTAGCGGTCGCCCAATAAGCCTTGATATGCGGAATATTGTCCAGCACGAGGCGGCTTATCGCTATGGTTTTGAGTATCTCAACCGAACCCAAAAAGTTGTCAGTTTTCAGGTAGTTATTGTCCCTTTGGTAGACGAGCGGAATAAAAGCGTTGAAGCCCGCAGCTCTGTCTTGCGAAGCACGTAGCCGCAGCATATGGTCTATCCTGTCCTCACGCTTTTCTATATGTCCAAAAAGCATCGTGGCATTTGAAAATTTGCCTTTTTCGTGCCAAAGTTCATGTATTTTGAGCCAATTTGCAGAGCTGACTTTGCCTTTACAGATATACGCTCTTATATCCTCAGCAAATATTTCAGCCCCACCGCCGGGCATAGACTCAACGCCCGCTTCTATCATTTTATCTAGCGTTTCATCGTAACTGAGGCGACCAAGAGTTGAGAGAAAATGCACCTCAGCCGCTGTCAAAGCCTTGATATGCAAAGAGGGAAAGCGTTTTTTTATCTCACTGATGATATCTATATACCAACGCAGGTCGTGCTCCTCGTTGTGAGCAGAAACGATATGCACCTCTTTGATACCGCGCTCACAGGCGTCTTTGGCTATAGCCAAAACATCTTCTTTTGAGTATTTGTATGGGTGCGGGTTTTTTCTGTTCGCCGAAAAAGCGCAAAACTTACAGACATCTTTGCAGATATTTGTCGGATTGATATGGCGGTTGATGTTGAAGTACACCTTGCGCCCCCACAGCCGCTCTCTTACCCTTTTAGCGTACTTGCCGAGTGTAAAAATGTCAAGGTCGTACAGCGCAAGAGCGTCCTTTTCGCAGAGTCGCTCGCCGCTTTCAAGTTTGTCAATAATATCCATAATATTTCGCTTTATTAATTTAGAGAGGTGATTTTAACAAAAATGTGCTAAAAAAGCTTTTAGTGTTTGCCGCACCCTCTTTTAGTTAAATCAAAATCAAAACTGCGAACTTCACCATAATCAATTTTGCCGCCTTCAAAATCCCAAACGATATCTACATCGTGGTAAAAAAGGTCGTCTTTTTTCTCAAGTGTCCAGCCCCAATAGTTTTTCAGTACGACAATAGCACCGCTAGTGCCGCCGTCGCCGGGCATAGAAAACAACTTTTGCTCTCTGTAGACTTCAACTTTCAAGTCGCCGCACGGACTGACGCTTGTATATTTGTATTCGTCCTTGAAAAATACCCAATAAATAACCAGTGCCGCGCAGAGATAGAACGCTATGATGACAATAGCGGCATTTCGTTTACCAACTGCTCTTTTTTTGTGCGAAAGATACGCCTCAACACCCAGCCATATCACCCACGCAACAGGCTCTAAGAGCAAAGTCGCTACAAGTGCTGAAAATATATAATCTATATCCCCTTCAATGTGGATTACTCTCTCTAAAAGCGCAAAAAAGCTTATCGTAACACTCAGCAAAATCAAAAGCCCGAAAAATCTGATGAGGATAAAAGAGAGAAGCGGAAATCTCTTTTTCGTGAAAAACGCTGCCACAAACAATATAAAAACAAGCGTGGAAGTCCAACTCAAAATGATATCTATAATCATTGTAATCCTTTTTGCGTGGGTCAAATACCAAAAAGTAGTATTATATCATAACTGCATTTTGTATGATACACCCTCTCCTGCCGTCATTGCACTTCTTGTACACTCAACCTCAAGGCGGGCAAATCCACTCCCCTCCTCCGTCATTGCGAGTCGAAGCCCTGAGCTTGCGAAGGGTCTCTCAAGCGTGGCAATCCAGTATTTTGCTTTTTTTGCGCCACACACGCCCCCCCCTTGTGTCATTGTTGTAAATGTTAAAATATTCGTTGACACTTTTAGCAGTCATCAAGAAGTCAGTTATAACCAAACAAATGAGATAAACTGCAATGTTTATCATCAACTCTCACCACT
>JAITNC010000139.1 GCA_031290675.1 Campylobacteraceae bacterium
CCTTCTATGATTTTGTTTTCGCCTCGTTCAACTCTTAGCTCGGGTGTTTTATTATCATTTGTGGTAGTGGGTGCAGCTCCGTGTGCGCCGCCTCTTTGCCCCATCGCAGGTCGCTCAACTCCGGCTATCCAATAAAGTCCGCCTCTATACCAATCATATGACCAATAAAGCCCCGTAAGCGACATCAAAAGCACAAAAATCAAAGTCCAAACGCCAAAAACGGAGTGAAGTTTGTACAAAAATCCTGCGCCTTTTTTCCTGAAATCTATCTTCAAAGAGTCCCAAAAGTTGTGTTTCAAACGACCCCAATAAAGATAAAGACCGGTCAATGAGAGTATTATCAAAGCTATCGTTGAGATAGCTACGGCTTGCTTGCCTATACCGTTTGCAGCGACTCCAAGCCATCTGTGCCACCTGACCATAAGTCCAAAAAACTGCTCGCCTTTCAAGCTCTGTGAAACTTCGGCTGTGTAAGGATTGACGTAATAATTTTGACCGCGCTGATTTGTAGCGTTTGCGGCGCTGACACTTATTCGCACTGCCCTGCTCTCATCAGCCGAGTACGTGATGGAGTTTATCTTTGAGTCCGGAAACGCCAAAAGTACCTTTTGCAAAAGCTCGTCAGCGTTGAGCTTCACAGCGCCGTTGTCTTTGACAAATACGACATCTCTGTTTAAAAAGTCCGAAATTTCCCCTCGGAACGATAACGTTGCGCCTGTCAATGCCACGATAGATATGATGATGCCCAGCACAATGCCAAGCAGCCAGTGAATCTGAAACCAAAAACCTTTCTTCATACAATGCCCTTTAGAGTAAAATATTTCAGCCGCTATGATAATCAATAACAACTATCAAAATCATAAAATGCGGAAAAAAATTCCAAAAGTATAAACTTGGGCAGTTAACGGGTTGTTAATTGTGCTTATAAAATTTGGGTGGATTGTACAAGAGTGTGATGCTCAAAAATAATCGTCAGAAAATCGCAGTACAGGCACTTACGGAGTGCTAAAGTCACAATGATTTGAGTATGCAAAAAAGTTTTATTTACGATACAAAAACAGTTAACACTTAACGTAGAAGGTGGTTTTGATTGCTATCTTTCTTTCTTGGTGTCACTTTCTTTTCCGCAAAGAAAGCGATAAGGGAAAGAGTTACAAAAAAAGTAAAAATAAACACAGATCGTTACGCCTTCGGCTCACGATGACACAAAAGTGGCGTGTGTGGCGCAAAAAGGCAAAAAAATGGATTGCCACGCCTGCAATGACGGGGAGGGAGATTTTACACAGACTCGACATGGCGTAAAATCTCCGTATGGGTGTTTTATATGATGATACTTCTATTTTCATCAAACTTTAAAAAAGCCGCTTTGTTGATGATTTCCTTGTCTTTATTGAGTGCGTTTATCGCTCCCATCTCCTCTGCGCTTAACTCAAAGTCAAATATAGCCGCATTTTCTTTGATACGCTCGGCGTGCGTGGACTTCGGAATGGCTATGACGCCGTTTTGCAAATGCCATCTTAGGATAACTTGTGCGGCGCTTTTGGCGTGTTTTTTGGCGATAGAGGCTATCTGCGGGGTGTTTAGTATCTTGGCTCGTCCGAGCGGAGAGTACGCCTCCACTACTATGCCCTCATTTGCGCAAAACTCACGTAATGGCTGTTGCGATAAAAGCGGGTGGATTTCTATCTGATTTACCATAGGCTTGATTTTGGCGCTCTTTTTGAGCTCATTTAAGTGATATTCGTTGAAGTTGCTTACACCTACGGCTCTGGCAAGCCCTCTCTCGTATATCTTCTCCATAGCCCGCCAAGTGTCGGCAAGTTTGCCCGCCACCGGCCAATGCACAAGATACAAATCAACATACGCAAGGTCTAATTTTTTGAGGCTGCTCTCGCACGCTTTGAGGGTCGTGTCGTAACCCTGCTCGCTGTTCCATACTTTTGTAGTTACAAAAACATCTTCTCTTTGAATGCCTTTGAGCCCTTCGCCCACGCCCTCTTCATTTTCGTAAGCGGCGGCAGTGTCTATGAGTGTGTAACCAACCTCAAGTGCCTCTTTGACGGCGTTCGCCACTTCGCTGCCATTTCTAATCTGCCAAACGCCAAATCCAAAAACAGGCATTTTAACGCCGTTTGAGAGTGTAAATGTGCTTTTGATGTTCATTTGATTGCCCCCCTGTGAAAAGTTTGTTAAGATTATACCACGTTTATGTGTCTCCTAGTATCTTCACCGTACCATCTGAGTTACGTGTTGGGTCATTACTTCGATTTTCTCGGCTGTTAGTTGAGTTGCTTGGCGGCAGAGATATCTGAAACGATGTCAATTTCGTGTCGTCTTTATAGTTGATAAGATAAGAGTTTTTACTTTCATAAATGCGAAAAACGCTCACGTTATTTACGAGCCTATCAACCTTCACACGCTCCACGCTATCGTATGTCAAGGGTATCGTTTCTTGCTCTTTTGACTCTATGCGGTAAAGCGTGTTGTCTTTCACAAAGTAAGTTATTTGCGGGTTGTACATAGCGTGCAAAGAGTTCCTGGAGTGAAGGTAAAACACGTCAAAATCGTCCCCTTTTATTATATTGGCTTGGGCAGATACGTTCACCTGCGCAAAAAGGTCGTTGTAAAAAAGCTTTATAATCTTTTGCTCGTTTTTATCTGCCTCATAATGCTTTGTGTTTATGTCGTTGCTTTTTTGCACAGTATTGATAGCCTGATACATATAAAGTGCGATAAGGGCAAATATGGCTATAGAGATAATCACCTCTATGAGTGTAAAAGCGCGCTTCACATCTGCGCCTTTATCTCATAGCCGATGGTATTTACGCCGCCGACATTAGCGCTTAGTTTGTTTATCGTGAAACTTATCTGCGGTATGTTGTCTAACGTTTCGTTTAAGTCCGTGTTGTCTGCGAGGTCTATATTTAGCACCTCTTCGCTTTCGCACGTGAGGTTGCGCTCTTTGAGAGCGGTGATGAGTTTGTCGTCATTGATAGTAAAGTTGGTCTTTACGGCATCATATAAGTTGGTATCTGTATCCTCGCAAAAGGCGTTCAGCAAAGAGAGTGAAAACCCTTCGTTTGCCGCTGTTTTGGCTTTTGCGTAGGTTATGAGCTTTGAGCTGTTGGAGCCGACTTTCAAAAGTCCCATACCAACTGTAAACATGATGGTCACTGCTATCAAAATCTCAATAAGCGTGAACGCTTTAGTCATCTTTGATACCGATTCTTATCGCCTCGTCAAGCGATATCTTTCCATCATACAGAAGCTCTCTTAGTTTATCGGAGAGAAATACCATACCGTTTTCTTTGGCGAAAGAGCGTATCTGATAGTCATTTGTCGTGCTCTTCATGATAGTCTTTATCTCATCGCTCATGATTAGAAGTTCTCCGACAGCCTGTCTGCCGATATAGCCCGTGTAGCCGCACTGTTTGCAGCCCTCAGCCTTGTAAATGAGCGTATCTTTTTTGATGGAAAACTGATTTCCATAGTCCTCCGCTATCTTGTCCTCGCTTTTGCAGTGCGGGCACAATAGCCTGACAAGCCGCTGTGCCAAAACCGCAAGCAGTGTTGAGGATATCAAAAACGGCTCTATTTTCATATCTACAAGCCTTGTGATGGCGGCTGTAGCGTTGTTTGTATGCAGCGTAGAAAGCACCAAGTGTCCTGTGAGCGCGGCTTGAGTGGCTATGGAAGCCGTCTCATTGTCTCTTATCTCGCCGACCATAACTATGTCAGGGTCTTGCCTTAGGATAGAGCGAAGTCCTGC
>JAITNC010000143.1 GCA_031290675.1 Campylobacteraceae bacterium
CTCAAAGCGGTGTCTTTTTTCTCTTCTGTGTCATTTATGTATGAGAATTTTTCTTTAAAATCGTTCGCATTTATAGTGCGTGTCGTGTTGTGTGTATACGGATTTTTTCCGATAGAACGTAATGTATTGGCTTTTTCAATACGCTGAATTTCAAGCTGGTTTGTGAAAATCAAAACTTTCTCCCTATTTTTTTATCTGTTTTTGACATATACCGCAAATGCCGTAAAGCTGCATAAGATGTCCCGTGAGTTTGAAACCTCGCTCGCGCGCTATCTGTTGTTGGCGTCTTTCTATGGCTTTATCCTCAAACTCTATAATCTCGCCGCAATTTTTGCAAATCATATGGTCGTGATGAGGTTTGTTTCCAAGCTCGAACTTTTTACCTTGAGTGCCGAACGAGATAGATGTCGCTACGTCAGACTCCTCAAGCAGGTTGAGTGTGCGATAAACCGTAGCTATGCCGACATTGAGTTTGGGGTATTTTTCTTTAATCAAAAAATGCAGCCCCTCGGGCGTGAAATGTTCATTATTTGAGTAAAGCGTTTTTAAAATAACTTCTCTTTGGCTTGTGAATTTGAGTTTATTGCGCTTCAATATCTCTTTAAAACTTACAAGAAGCGTGTCATATTCAACATTTTCAAATTTTTTCATGTCCTCTCCCCCTAGAGATTGATTATCTAGCGTCGGTTCCGTTTGCTGTGGTGATATTGGTAAACGTATCCACGATATCACTCGTGGAGATATTGCCCAAAGTGTCTATGACATTACTCGTAGCATTCACTATAGGTTCAATAACACTGTCTATATCGGGCAGTTCCGGAAGCTGCGACGGGTGAATGTCTACTATCTGTTCGCCGACATCACAAAATATTTTGTACATAAAACTGTTCTCAAGAGCGTTAGCCATCTTTTCTCTTATAAATTCTATACTCGAGAGTGCAAATATCAAAACCGAAAACACCAAAAATATTTTTATACTGCTAAATATAAATCCGAGCAGTTTATTTATACTTGTAAATCCACTCATATCTACAAGTTTTGATACGGCTACACCGATAATAGTAGCTACCAGCCATACTATAAACAGCAGGACGACAAAACCTATCACTTGCGTAGCGGCTTCATTTTTCACATCATATATGTTATTGCTGACAAACGCGCCGATATCCTGCGAATAGCGTGAAGCCAAAAATATACCGCCTATAATACCAAAAGCTGCAAAAAGCTCTTTGACAAAGCCGCTTGCTACTCCTTTGATGCCGATAGCCAAAATAACAAGAACGATAACCAAATCGAACCAAGAAAAAGAAAATTCCATATCAAACCCTTTTATGTATTTTTACAAATTATAAAATATTATTGCCCCAATAAGTTTAATAACTCCTGAAGTTGAGTAGAGTGGCGCGAAGCGTCATCTTTTGTTATCAGGTTTGCTTTTAAGGCTTCTATCATTGACTGCGTTTGCGTTATCATACCAGACTGCGACTTATTTAACTGCATTTGCGAGTAAATCTGATGTACTTTGTCTTCTCTTATCAGGTTGGCGATAGCTGGATTTGTTATCAATATCTCAAAGATACCCACTCGTCCGCCGCCTATTCTTGGCAACAGTGCTTGCGATATGATAGCCGTCAGCGAAACAGATAGCATGTTTCTTATCTGCACTTGCTCGTTGCCCTCAAAGCTGTCTATGATACGGTTGATAGTCTGTACTGCTGATGTTGTGTGCAATGTAGCGAAAACCAAGTGTCCTGTTTCCGCCGCTGTGATAGCTGTAGACATCGTATCCCTGTCTCTCATCTCGCCTACGAGTATGATATCTGGATCTTCACGCAAAGAGTGTACGAGTGCACTCGTAAAGCTGTGCGTCTCTTCGCCTACGCCTCTCATCGAAAAGAGTGATTTTTTGTTTTGATGAACAAACTCTATAGGGTCTTCTATAGTGATTATGTGTTTGCTTTCAGTCGTATTTATCTCGTTGAGCATCGCCGCAAGCGTTGTTGATTTACCGCTGCCCGTAGGTCCAGTTACAAGTATCAAGCCGCGCTCTCTTTTGATGATTGATTTGAAAATGGCTGGGGATTTTAACTCTTCCAACGTCGGAACAGTCAGCGGAATAGTACGAAAAGCCGCTGCCAGTTCATTGCCGATAGTGTAGTAGTAGTTCACACGAAAACGACCTGCTTCGGGCAGCATGATAGAAAAATCAAGCTCTTTTTTCTCTTCAAGCTCTTTTTTCTGTTTGTCGGTTATCAAGCTATAACACATCTCTTTGATAGTTGTGCCGTCAAGTTTTGGAAAATTGACCGCTACGAGCTTTCCGTCAATTCTTATCTGCGGTTCACTTTTGCCTACCAGGTGAAGATCTGAAGCCTTGTAAGCCACAACATTTTTTAGTAAAGCTCTGATATTTGGTACGTCTGCCATGAAGGAAAACTCCTCTTTATTCTATGATTTTAGGAACGATAAAAAAACCATTTTCGCTGTTAGGAGCGTATTTTATAACTGTTTTGACCGTCTTATCGTCGTAAAACGGCACATCTTCCCTAAAAGGTGTACCACCCTCAACAGTCGTAAAAGTTGCTTCACAGCCACTCAAATCCAATTCGTTCAGGTTCTCGACAAAATTTACAATTTCACTTAATTGATTTACGATACTCTCTCTTTTGCTGTCTTCAACCTTAAGCGATGAGAGAGTCTCTAATTTTGTAAGCAGCTGATTGTTTATATTCACAAACGACCCCCAAAATTTTAATTTTACACTTTAATTTAAATTGCATATTGTAGCAAAATCAGTTTTCAATCGTGCTGAAATTATGTTTATTCTCACAATTATTTAGATTTTTATTTTTAGTATGATAATATATACAAATGGATTTACAAAAATTAAAGGAAACAAATTGGCTTTAAAAGAGAACATAGAGGCGCTGAAACAAGAATTGAGCGCACAAGAACAGTTGTTGGAGAACATCATCATAAGTGAGCGTTTTTTTAAAAAGCATAAGCGTGCGATCCTCTCGACCGCGGTGGTTTTGCTTCTTTTATTGGTGGGTTATGTGGGCATGAAAGCTGTGAGGGCGAACAATCTGCAAGCCTCCAACGAAGCTTACAAAACGCTGCTTTCAAATCCTGCTGATGAAGAGGCTTTGTCTGTTTTAAAGGGCAAAAACAAGCCTTTGTACAGGGCTTTTGTATTTAAAGAGGCTTTAAAAAACAACGACGATGAGGCTTTGAGAGCACTGACGAAAGAGGAGAAAAAAGATATCATATCCGAGCTTGCGGCTTATCAGCTTCAAGAAAATATACAAGGCAGTAACATTCTTGAAAATCTTATAGTTTTAGAAGAGGGCTACAAACTCCTAAAAGAGGGAAAATCTGACGAGGCAAGCATAAAATTTATGACTATCCCTTCTGATTCGTC
>JAITNC010000185.1 GCA_031290675.1 Campylobacteraceae bacterium
ATAATCCTCACCCGTATCCACTCTTTTTTCTTTAAATTTTGTAGTCCTCTCTACTTGTATCATCTAAAATCCTTTTTCTATTTTTGTTATTGTATTCCTCGCTCAATTCTTTGTCAAGTCCTCTAGTGACAAGATGCGCTCAACTCCTCTTGACTTATAGGAGCAACACTGCTGCTCTCAGCGCAGCCAACGATAAAAACCAATACCAATATGCCCAAAATCAAAGCTTTTACATTACCCATTTGCAATCCTTTTTGTATGTTGTGGCAGTTACGCCACCTTTGTACTCAATATCTTCTGTATCCTGTTGCCGTCCACTTCAAGCACTTTGAACTCAAAATGGCCGTTTCTGATGACGTCCCCCACGAGAGGCGGGCGGCCGAGTTCGTTAAACACCATACCCCCGAGCGTCAAAACCTCTTCGCTGTCCTCAAGCTCGTAGCCCAATATCTCGCACACGCTCTCAATGTCTATCATACCGTCAAATTCGTAAGTGTTATCGTCTATCTTTACGAAATCCTCGCTTTTCGTATCGTGTTCGTCAGAGATGTCGCCCATAATCTCCTCCAATATATCCTCCATCGTCAGCAGTCCCGCCGTGCCGCCAAACTCATCTATAACCAGCGAAGTGTGTATCTGCTCTTTGTTCATACGTGCCAATATATCGGAGATAGGCATATTTTCGGGCACAAATATGAGCTTGCGCACGAGCTTTGACAAATCCTTGGTCGGATTTTGCGAAAAGACATTTTCAAGCAAATCACGCAAATGTATCATGCCCAGAGGGTTGTCTTTGCCGTCATCGCAATACGGATATCTCGTGTGTTTCGTCTCTAAGACTATTTGTATGTTTTCCTCGTACGAATCCTCGGCGTAGAGGCAGATGATGTCTTTTCTCGGCGTCATCACCTCTTTTGCGACCGTATCCGAAAAATCAACTGCATTTTTGATTATCTCGCCTTCCACAGAGTCTATAAATCCCGCATTTAGGCTCTCGTTTACGATGAGTTTCAACTCCTCATCAGAGTGTCCCTGCTCGTGTTCTGCGCTCATATCTATGCCGACTCGTCTTAAGAAAAACGCCGCTAAAATATCAAAAAGCTTGATAAACGGATAAAAAATAATCCAAAAAAGGTGAAGTGGTTTGGCTATCACAAGTGAAGTTTTTTCTGATTTGGCTATGGCTATGGATTTTGGCACAAGCTCGCCCATGACAACGTGTACGAGCGTGATGAGCGTGAAAGCTACAGCAAAACTTATCGTATGAACCAACGCCATATTGTCAGGAAGTACTCGGAGTATCGGAGCTTCTATGAGCCGTCCGACAGCCGGCTCTCCTACCCACCCCAACGCCAAAGACGAGAGTGTAACTCCAAGTTGTGTCGCACTGAGGTATGTATCAAGCGAATTTGACATCTTAAGGGCAAGTTTGGCGTTCGCACGCCCATTTTTGACCAACTCCTCAAGCCTTGTGCGCCTGACTTTCACGATGGCAAACTCTGATAAGACAAAAAATCCGTTTAAAAAAACCAAAAGAAACGCGATAATTAGCATAAAAACCGACTGGGGTTCGGGCAAAACATATCCTTTATTATTACTATTTAAAATGCAAATGTTGATTTTGCTTTTTTGAAATCATATATTATCATATTTTGGTGTAAATTGGAAAAGGTGGGGTCGCATGACCCCGAATAGTTTGTTAAATAATGCTGTGAACCGTCTGCGGGTTGTCAAGAGTATATCTAAATTTCTTTATATCTATCTGCCTGTCCCAAATGCCGACTACGACCGTTGCTACGGCGTTTCCGCAAAGATTTCCGACAGCTCTCATCTCGCTCATAAACTTATCAACCCCAAGCAGTATCGCTACAGCGACCGCCGGTATGATAGGCTCTCCCGTATTGTGGTCTAGGACAGACTGCAAAGTACCCGCAAGCACGATAAAGCCCGAGCCAGTAACGCCAACCGCACCTTTTGAGGTAATCATCAAAATAATCAATATGCTGAACTCTTGCATCAAAGTCAAAGGCACATTTATCGCCTGCGCCAAAAATATAGCCGAAAGCGCAAGGTAGATGTTTGTACAGTCAAGGTTGAACGAATACCCCGTCGGTACGACAAGCCCCGTAACGCCCTTGCCCACGCCTGCCTGCTCCAGCCGTTTCATCAAAGGTGCGAGCGCACTTTCGCTTGATGACGTGGCAAACACGATAAGCACCTCTTTGTGGATATAGTACATAAATTTAAATATATTGATTTTGAAAAAGCTCATTATAATGCCCAAAACGCCAAAGATAAACACCGAGCAGGAAAATAGCATAACAAGCAGCAATCCGCCCATATTTAGCAGCGAATGTATGCCAAATTTGCCTATCAAAAACGCCATAGCACAAAACGCCGCCACAGGGCTGAACCACATAAAGATTTTGAGGACAAAAAAGCAGATATTTTGCGCAAACTCCAGCGGGCGCAATATCTTGTCCTTGTACACCCCTGCAAAAGCGGAGAAAAAGACAGCCAAAGTAAGCGCCATAATAAGCACCTGCAATGTTTTGCCCTTCAAAAAAGGAGTTACTATATCAGGGACTATCCAACCCGTCGTAGTGCCGCATTTCTCAGCTTTGCCTTCTACCAAATTTATCATTCCGTAAAAGCCATCGGGTTCAATCCTGCTCTTTTTAAATGTAAAAATTCCGTTCTCACTTGGTATATAAGCGATAGGGGCGGCGTTTTTGAGGATACCCTTGACCTCGTTCCATACGCCAAGCTCTATCTCCTCGCCCTCACAGGGTGCGTACGCCTTCACGCTTGAGTTGTCAAGAGTTGCGATATTGACATTCATACCTTTGCCCGGAGCCAAGAGATTTGCGGAGAGGATACCGATAGCGAGCGCAAATGTGCTTACTATCTCAAAATATATAAATGCTTTAAAGCCTATAGTACCGACTTTTTTGAGGCTTTCAAGCCCAACGATGCCTAAGATAATAGTCAAAAATATGATAGGTCCAACGAGCCATTTTAAGATTTGGATAAACCAGTCAATTCCCGGTTTTGCCTGAACCGCCAAAGTAGGGTTAGCAACTCCTAGTATTATGCCGCCTATGATGCCCAAAACGACCCAAAAAACCAGACTTTTAACAGTATAGTCTTTCCATGTTTTTACTCTTTTTTTCTCTTGTGGGACTTTCGCGCTCTCCA
>JAITNC010000242.1 GCA_031290675.1 Campylobacteraceae bacterium
AAAATTGTAAAAAGACAAGATATTTTATAAATATGAAACATATTTTTGTGATATAATCCAGCCAATGAAAATCGGACAAAAAAAGGGTTAAAATATGCAAACAAACTCTTACCGCGATATATATTTCGCGGGCGGCTGCTTTTGGGGAGTAGATGAGTATTTCTCAAGGGTTGAGGGCGTGGTAGAAACGACAGTCGGGTACGCCAACGGCAACAGTTCGTATCCGAGATATCAAGATGTTTACACACAAAAGAGCGGGCACACTGAGGCTGTATATATCAAATACGACCCCGCTATAGTGAGCCTTGAAACGCTTACAAAGCAGCTTTTTAAGATCATAGACCCCACGAGCGTCAATAAACAGGGCGGAGATGAGGGAGTGCAGTATCGCACGGGAATTTACTACACGGACAAAAGCGACGAGGGGGTCGTGAGAGCTATCATGGGCGAGATACAAAAGAGCTATAAAAAGCCCTTGGCTGTGGAGCTCAAAGCGTTGGAAAATTTTTATGAAGCGGAGGAGTATCATCAAAATTACCTCAAAAAAAATCCAAACGGCTATTGTCATATCTCATTTGAGAGCTTGAAAGATGTAGAGCAAAAATACACGAAACCGCCGCTTGGCGAGATAAAAAAACGCCTCTCTTACGAAGAGTTTATGATAACGCAGCACAATGCGACGGAGAGGGCTTTTAGCGGTAAGTATTGGGACAATCACAAAAAAGGCATATATGTGGATATCGTTACGGGCGAGCCGCTGTTTTCATCTTCGGACAAATTTGACTCCGGAAGTGGCTGGCCAAGCTTCACAAAGCCGATAGATGGCAGTTCTATCACCAAAATAGACGACAATTCTCACGATATGAACCGCACAGAGATAAAGAGTAAAATCAGCGGCTCACATCTAGGGCATCTGTTTGACGACGCCCCGCTGGACAAAGGCGGGCTTAGATACTGCGTGAACAGCGGCTCGCTTAGATTTGTCCATTACGACGATATGGATAAAGAGGGTTATAGTAAGTTTAAAGATTTGGTGAAATGATTTATATCTTGCACCATTTTTATCTACAAAACTTCATCGTGATATCAGATCTGTTATGTTGAAAATTCTCTTTTCCCCAAGCGAGGATAAAAGTTCTCACTCACCACTAAAAGGCAAATTACGGGACGCTTTGTGTTTTGGTGGTAAATTTGAGTGCAGAAAAGAGTGCGTGGAGCTTTACAATGATATCTTAAGGGGTAGAAACGAGAAGGAGCTTTCAAAACTTTTTGGGCTAAAAAAGAGAAACGAGATAGAGGCGTTTTTGCCCATTGGGTTTGAAGCGGAGAGTTTGCAAAAGGCTGTTTTGAGGTACACGGGCGTGGCGTATTCGCACCTGTCTTACGAAACTTTAGATGAGAAAGCGCAGGGTTTTATAGACACAAATGTGATGATTTTCTCAAATCTTCTGGGGGCTGTTTTGGCGGGCGAGGAGATACCATATTATAAGTTGAAGCAGGGCGAAAACCTGAGAGGATTTGACACCTCTTCGCACTACAAAAACGCCTTCAAGGATGAGATAGACGAGTGGCTGGCAGAAGCTTTTGTGATTGACCTGCGGGCTGGGTTTTATGAGAGATTTTACACGCTGCAAAAGCCGCATATCACGATGAGATTTTACAAAAATGGCAAGATATTGAGCCATTTTGCCAAAGCTTACAGGGGCGTTGTTTTGAGGCGATTGGCTACGCAAAGACCTGAAAATATCAATGAATTTAATCAGATAAACTTTGAGGGTCTTCACATCATAGACATAAAACATATGAAAAGCAGAAGCGAATACTCGTTTGAGATAAAAACTTTGGAGAGTTGAGATCGCTGCGTTTTTAAGCAAACTCACAATGACACAGAGGGGTGGGGGGTATGACTTCGCTTGTCAAAACATCTTAGGAGTGAGTCTTTCGGATGCGAAGTCAAATGTATATGCGTTATTTTGTCCTCTTGTGCCATTGTGAGTTTGCTCTAACTCGCAGCGACCCTTTGTACTGTCTGCAACATGCCCATTTGTGGGGCAAAGTGCCTATAAATGAAAACGGGCACAAAAAACATGATTAGTGTTTTTATTCCGCTTCATTTACAGGTTCATTTATCGGTACAAAAAATACCGATACAGGAACTTTTAGTATCTTTGATATTTTTACCAAGTGTTTGATGCTAAAGTGGTGTCCTGTTTTGCGCATTTCAGCGCGGCCAAAAAACGATGAACTGTTCATGCCTATCTCAAGTGCAAGTGAGAGTTGAGACTGTTTTTTCAGTTTTCTGTATTTTTTGACATTTGCTGAAACAACATCGAGCATTCGTTCCGTATGATTGTCTAGTGATTTTCCCAAATTTGAACCTTTAAAAAACATAATCTTTTGCAAGTTATGTTTATTGTTTTTATGTACTCTTGTATAGTATCTCTTGATTGTGATTTAATAATTTCACCAAATTTAAATGCAGCTTAAATAATGATGAGTTATTGAATAAAGTAAAAGAACGACAAATATGCAACTAATAATGAAAACGCCTTTGGAAGCATTGTATTTCTTTATCTTTAGTTCTACGATTATAATATTTTTGCTAAAAAATCACAACAATATAACTGTTAGCACTATATATATACAGATTTTTACGCTTATCAAAACGGCGTCAAATACCCCTTGTATGTGGTTTTTTAAAGGCTTTTTTAAACTTTTGAACGATAATAATTGGTTTAATATATTTAAATCAAGCCCAAAAAAGGTTTTAGTATCATTTGGTAAGTTTTTTATAAGGTTGAGATATATTCGTTCGTTTTGCTTGGCAAATTATGATACGAGGGTGGGATTTTGTCATTCGAGGGTGGGCATTTTTCTCTCAGAGTCAAATCGGCAAATATCTTTTATTTTTGCGAAAAGAGGGCTATTTTGTGTGATAGAAGCTGTTTTTTGTATTTTTTAGAGGCAAAAATGAAAAATTTTGTGTTTCTTGCCCTCTTTTGTCATGGCAAGCCTTAAGAAATAGGTGTGTTGATTTGCTTTTTATTTTTTTATAGAGGATGATAGATGAGATTGCCACGTCGCTTCGCTCCTCACAATGACACAAAGGGGCGTTTGTGGTGCAGTGGGCAATAAGAGTGGATTGCCACGCCTGATTACAGGCTCGCAATGACGGAGAGAGGGAATACAAACAAAACACAGATGCTCACGGCTACGCCGAAGCCATGACAATGGGGTGCTTTGCTCCTATATGACAAAAGAGTGGATTGCCACGCTTGAGTACAAGCTCGCAATGACGGTAGGAGGACACAGATTGCCACGTTTGCAAGCAAGCTCGCAATGACGGATGGGGATGTGATAAGCGACATGATGGGAAAATAAATATTGAAAGTGTTATTAAAGTGGCTCCGGATACTGGATTCGAACCAGTGACCAAGTGATTAACAGTCACCTACTCTACCGCTGAGCTAATCCGGAATGATTAA
>JAITNC010000008.1 GCA_031290675.1 Campylobacteraceae bacterium
ACTATCGGTACTTTATACGAGAGCGGGATAGGCGGCGTGGAAGAAGATATAAATAAAACATTAGAGTTTTACGGCAAAGCGTGCGACTTGAAATATCTATTGGCTTGCGAAGCATACGATAGAGTGAAAAGCGGCAAATAAAAAAACTTTAAAGGGTAAAAATGCGAAATTTGTTACTTTTGGTCTGTTTGTCTGGGTTTTGCTTCGCTGGTGATATTAGTACAGATAGAGAGACTTTTGAAAAAGCTTTTGAGCAGAGAAAAAAAGATTGTGATAGCGGAAATGTTACGAGTTGCGATGCGCTTGGATGGGTATATTATAAAGGCATAGCTGTAAAACAAGACTACCTTAAAGCGTTTAGATATTTTGAAAAAGCTTGTGAGGGCGGAGAAATTATGAGTTGCACTTGGGTGGGCTTTAGATATTATAACGGCGAAGGTGTAAGGCAAGATTACTCCAAAGCGCTTGAGTATTTTACAAAAGGTTGCGATGGCGGATATGCTACAAGTTGCAGCTATGTCGGCTCGGCATATTATAGTGGCGAAGGTGTAAAAAAAGACTATTTTAAAGCGTTTGAGTATTATAAAAAAGCTTGTGATGGCGGAGATGCTTGGAGTTGTGGTGTAATTGGTTATTTATATGAATATGGCGAGGGTGTGAAGAAAGATACAAACAAAGCTTTGGAATTTTACAGCAAAACGTGTGAGATGAAAGAGCAATTAGGCTGTGAAAGTTACGAGAGATTGAAAAAGTAGTCAGTTTTTGTAATGACTTTGCAAGAGAAGCCGACAATGACACAAAGAGCGTGCTTAGCGCAATTCACCCTCTTTTGTCATACGAAGGCGAAGAGCCCCCCCCCATTGTCATACTGAGCTTGCGAAGTATCTGTGTTTTGTATTACACAAGAGAACTGGATTGCCACGTTCGCAAGCTCACTCGCAATGACGGAGAAGAATAAACACAGATTGTCACTCTGCTTCGCTCCTCACAATGACACAAAGGACATTTGTGGCGCAAAAAGGCAAAAGAGTGGATCGCCACGCCTGATTACAGGCTCGCAATGACGGAGGAGGAGGGCTGAGATTGTTACGCTTACTTTGCCAACCTTTCGCTTCGCTCAGGGCTCGCAAGCTCACAATGACACAATGTCGGCTTCTCTCACAAAGTCATCACAAAAACTGACTACTTTTTCAACCTCTCGTAACTTTCACAGCCTAATTGCTCTTTCATCTCGCACGTTTTGCTGTAAAATTCCAAAGCTTTGTTTGTATCTTTCTTCACACCTTCGCCATATTCATATAGATAACCAATTACACCACAACTCCAAGCATCTCCGCCATCACAAGCTTTTTTATAATACTCAAACGCTTTAAAATAGTCTTTTTTTACACCCGCACCATCATAATATGCTCCTCCGACAAAACCACAACTTGCAATATCCAAACCATCACAACCTTTTTTAAAGTATTCAAACGCTTTAGTATAGTTTTGTTCTGCAGCTACACCTTTATAGTATGCCGTACCAACCATACCACAACTACCCGCGTTTCCGCTCTTGCAACCTTTCTCAAAATACTCAAACGCTTTTTTAAAATCTTCATTTTTGTAAGCCTCTTTGGCTATATCAACATCACCAGCGAAGCAAAACCCCGCCAAGCAAGCCAAAACTAACGCTCTTCGCATTATTTGCCCTTTAAAGTTTTTTTATTTGCCGCTTTTCACTCTCTCGTATGCTTCGCAAGCCAATAGATATTTCAAGTCGCACGCTTTGCCGTAAAACTCCAACGTTTTATTTATATCTTCTTCCACGCCGCCTATCCCGCTCTCGTATAAAGTACCGATAGTAGCGCAGCCCATCGCCCCTCCGCCATCACAACCTTTTTTATAATACTCAAACGCTTTAGTATGGTTTTGCTCTACGCCAAACCCGTACTTGTATAAATTACCAATTTTATAGCAAGCCTCCATATCTCCGCCGCCGCAACCTTTTTGATAATACTCAAAGGCTTTTAAAAAGTCGTGCTTTACGCCTTCGCCCTTGTGATATGCCGCGCCAACATCGCCGCAACTTATGGCGTCCCCGCCCTCGCAACCTTTTTTGGCGTACTCAAACGCTTTAACGTCGTCTTGCTTTATGCCTTCGCCATAATAATATGCTTCGCTAACCATAGCGCAACTTGCGGCGTTTCCGCCCTCACACTCTTTCTTTGCTTTTTCAATGTTGGCGGCGGACGGCACACCAAAACAAAACCCTGCCAAGCAGAGCAAAACTAATAATTTTCGCATTATTTACCCTTTAAAGAATTTAATTTAAATTATACACAAAAAGCTTCCGGATTGTTTTTAATGAGATGTTTTTGAATGGTTATTTGTCTTTTGCCATAGAGTTGAAATTTTTCGCCTTCGCTCACGAATGACAATGAAGTCGCAACACACACTCCTCCCGTCATTGCGAGGAGCGAAGCGACGTGGCAATCCATCTCTTTTTACGCTTTAAAGCTTAAATAGTATAAAAAAAGTATTTATAGATTTGTATTTTATTTACTAAGAAGGTGGATTTACTTAAAAAGTATTGTTCCGACCCTTAACATATTTGCGCCGCATTGTATGGCAAGCTCAAAATCCCCGCTCATTCCCATAGAACAGTGTTTTGCTCCAAAGCTCACGGCACGCTCAAAAATGCCCCTTGTTATCTCAAAGCTTTGTTGTATGAGCTTTGTGTCGTCTGTGTGTGCGCCGATGCTCATAACGCCTTTGAGGTTGAGTTTTGGACAGGTTGCGAGTATCTGCTCGTAAGTAGAGAGAGCGAGCTCGGGCATAACGCCGGCTTTACTCTGCTCTTTTGCGCTATTTATCTGAAGTAAAATGTCCAAGTTTTTCTCTCGCACACGCTTGTTTATCTGCTGTGCAAGCTCCAAGCTATCGCACGAATGTATGAGGGCAGGGCGCAGGTCTATGAGTTGGTTTATCTTGTTTGTCTGAAGTCTGCCGATAAAGTGCCACTCTATGTCAAGGCTTTCAAGCTCATCGCGTTTTTGTTTCAAAACTTGAACTTTGTTTTCGCCAAACGCCCTACAGCCCGCCTCAAAGAGTTGCGTGACCTCTTTGGAAGTTACGCTTTTGCTCACAGCGATGAGTTTGATATTTTCGTCAAATGGTGAGAGTTTTTGGGCTTTTTCTATGCGTTCAAGCACGCTTTTGAGGTTTGCTTCGTACTGTGTCATTTTAGTGCGTCAAAAGTCTTGCTATATCGTTGTAGACTGTAAAAAGGACAAGCGACATCAGTATCGCCCAGCCGCCGACCGTCATATAATAAAACACTTTCTCGTTTGGAGAGCGTCTAAACAACGCTTCGTAGATGTTGAACATGATGTGTCCGCCGTCAAGTGCGGGAATGGGCAGGAGGTTGAGTACGCCAAGATTTACCGATATCAAGGCGGTGAGCATAAAAAATGCGACAATGCCAGCCTTAGCGGCACTTGAAGTTATATCTACGATGGCGATGATACCTCCAAGTTCTTTTGGCGAAACAACGCCCGTTATGAGTTTTTGAAGACTTTTAAAAATCATAAGTGATGCGCTCAAAAGCTCATCTTTGGCGTAAGAGATACTCTCAACTCCACCATAATGAGCGTCAAAGACTTTGCCAGAGGGCGTTATGCCTATGAGCTTCTCGTAAACCTTCTCTTTAAAAATATTTTGATTTTCGCCAAGCAGGGGAGTGAGTTTTGTTTGAAAGAGTTTATCCTCGCGCTGGGCAGATATATCTATCTCGCCTTCGCTTTTTTGTATCGCTTTTTTGACATCGTCCCATATCTTGATATTGACGCCGTTTATCTCTTTGATAGTGTCGTTTATCTGAAGTCCTGCCGCTTGTGCGACAGAGTTGTTTGAGAAACCTCCTATCTGTGCGGCGAAGCTCGGAACTCCGAGATTTGCTATGATGAGATAGAGCAAAAACGCCAATACAAAGTTGGCAAACGGGCCGGCGAAAAGTATGATGATGCGCTTCCAAGGGGCTTTTTTGTTGTAACTGTCCTCATCATCGCTTGTTTGTGTGGGGTCTATATCGTTTTGACCTTTCATCTGTACGTATCCGCCAAGAGGTATCATACTCAGGCAGTATGTCGTATCGCCGAACTTTTTGCTTACGACTTTTTTGCCAAATCCGATACTGAAAACCTCTACTTTTACTTTAAATATACGTGCGGCGATGAAGTGTCCAAATTCGTGAAAAAATATCAAAAACGAGAGTGCGAGCAGGGCATAGACGATGCCAAAATGCCCAAATGAAGCTCCGAACATTATTTTCCTTTTGTGTATTTCAAAATGTATTCAAGTCCCGAATATAGTGTCAATATGACAGCGAACCACAAGAGCCAATCCCCCATCGGACGCCAATCCATAATCAAAAAGCCTATCGCTATCATCTGAAATATAGTCTTAATCTTTCCAGCCCCCGATGCGCTTACCTCTTTCCCTTCAGCGACCGCCATAACACGAAGTCCTGTTATAAAAAACTCTCTTACCAAGATGAGATAAACAGCCCAAGGACTTGCCCTTGAAATCATCATCAGCCCCAAAAAAGCGGCCAAGATAAGCATTTTGTCCGCAAGCGGGTCAAGTATGCTTCCAAAGAGCGTTTTTTGATTCCACGCTCTGGCTATGTGTCCGTCAAAAAAGTCCGTAGCAGAGGCGAGGACAAACAAAAGAGCGGCGAGGAAATTTAGCCACGAGTGGTGGATACCCTCAAAAGCGGAGTGGTCTTGGTTTATCAAAAGCCAAAACATCAATGGTGCTATCAAAACCCTGATAGAGGCTAAGATATTTGGAAGATTCCAACTCATTTAAAGGTCGTGCCTCCGTCTATGATAAATGTATGTCCTGTAACCCACGAAGCTTTATCGGAGCACAAAAACAGACAAGCGCCGGAGAGGTCGCTCGGCTGTCCCATGCGTCCCAAAGGAGATAGCTCGGCTGTTTTGTCGCGCACCTCTTCATAATTTACAAAAGCCCTCAGGGCGTCCGTGTCTATCGGGCCTCCGCTGACAGCGTTTACTCTGATGTTTTTCTCTCCAAGTTCGGTAGCGGCGTACCTCACCATAGCCTCAACTGCCGCTTTGCACGTGCCGTGACCCGAGTAGTTGTCTATGTAGACAAGGTTGCCTGTAGAAGAGAGCGAGATGATACTCCCACCACCCACTTTTTCCATTCTTTTGGCGGCTTCCTGCGCTCCAACCACGAAGGCGTTTACGGTCGCCGTGAAGATGTTGTTGATACCTTTTGGCTTTAACTTCATAAACTTTGTATATCCGCCGACTACAGCACGTCCTGAGATGATAGCGTTTGAGATGAAAAAATCAACCCTCTCAAAATCCTTGTCTATCTCTAAAAACAGCTCTTTGTATGTTTCCGGCTCTAAAATGTTTAACTTATAAGCACGAGCTTTTATGTTGTATTTGCTCTCAAGCTCCACAACTTGACTTTGCGCTAGCTCTTCGTTTGCGTTATATGTAAAAGCTATATTTACTCCACTTGCCGCAAACTCGTAAACTATGGCTTTGCCTATGCCTCTCGTGCCGCCGCTTATCACTAATGTTTTACCTCTCATCAATCAAAACCCTTTAATTGTATATTTTTTCATTGTCTGTTCTATAAATCTCAAGTTCGCCTCGCTTGGCGGAACAAGCGGCAAGCGATACTCCAACGTATCCAAAAGCCCCGCTAAGTACATAGCCGCTTTTATCGGTATCGGATTTGTTTCGCAAAAGAGCGCTTTGTTTATCGCATATAGCTTGTCGTTTATCTCTTTTGCCCCCAAATAGTCCGAATTTAGAGCTTTGTGCGTCAAGTCCGATATCTTGTCGGGCAGTAGATTTGCCGTAACCGATATAACGCCTCTGCCGCCGTTGGATAAAATAGGATAATTTATAGCGTCCTCGCCGCTTATGAGGCAGAGTTTTGGCTCATTTGCGAGCAAATCAACACATCTGTCTATAGAACCCGTAGCCTCTTTCACGCCAAGTATATTTGGGCAATCGTTGAAAAGCCTGATGACTGTGTTTGTCTGTATATCGCAGCCTGTGCGTCCGGGTACATTGTACAAAAATATAGGTATATTGATAGAGTTCGCTATGGTTTTGTAGTGTTGATACAACCCTTCTTGAGTTGGTTTGTTGTAATACGGAGTGACGGAAAGTATAGCGTCCGCACCGTGTTTTTCGGCGAATTTTGCCAAATCAACAGCTTCGTGCGTAGCGTTGCTGCCCGCTCCTGCCATAACTTTGGTATTTGTGCCTTTGCACGCCGCAACCGCTATCTCTATACACTTTCTGTGCTCTTCGTGGTTCAAAGTCGCACTTTCCCCCGTCGTCCCTACAGGAACTACTACGTCTATGCCGTTTTTTATCTGTCGGACTATGAGTTTTTCGTATTTTTCCTCATCTATCTTTCCGTTTTTAAACGGTGTGATGATAGCTGTCATAGCTCCTTGCAAAATTTTACTGCTCATAGGTTGTCCTTTCTTAATATTATCGTTGTTGATGTTTTTTCGGTGAAATACTTGTTTGCTATCTCTTTTATCTTGCTCGTATCCAAAGTGTTGATAGCCTCTTCATAACTCAAAAGCGGCTCAAGCGAACCACGTGCCAGAAAACTTCCAAACAGACTTGCTATCTCGCTTGAACTCTCAAGGCCAAATATAAAATCCGCTTTTGTGTTTATCTTGACTTTTTCCAACTCGCTATCGCTGATATTTCCCTCTTTCAGGCTGGTTATTATAGCCAATATTTCCTTCTCCACATCTTCCGCTGCGACATTTTGGTTGCAAACTGCCAAAAACATAAACAAACTCGGGTCTTTAGCGTCCATATTGTAAGCGTATATTTGATTTACAAGCTTTTTTTGGTTTATCAAACTCTCGTAAAGTCTGCTGCTTTTGCCATTGCTAAGAAGCGCACTTATCGCACTTAGAGCGACTTGGTCTTTGTGGTCGTAGGCTGGTATCTTATAAGCTATAGCGATTATCTGGGCTTCGCTCTCTTTGGCTATATATACTCTTTTTGCACCGTCCTGCTCGGGTTCTACTTGATGTTTTTTATTTATCGCTGTTTTTCTTTTTATCTTGCCAAAATATTTTTCAGCCTCTTTGAAAACATCGCTCGGCTCTATATCTCCGGCTACTACTATGATAGCGTTTGAGGGCTGATAATACGTATCGTGGAAAGCCTTGATGTCGTCTATGCTCCAATTTTTGATGTCGTCTTTAAACCCGATAGGCGTCCAATGATAAGGGTGATAAACGAAAGCGTTATTGAAAAGCCTGAAGTAGAGATAACCGATAGGAGAGTTGTCTGTGCGCCATTTTCTCTCCTCCATGACGACATCTCGCTCAGGCTGAAACTCTTTGTCTTTCAATGACAGATTTGCCATCAATTCGCTGAAAAGCTCAAATGATTTTGCGAGATTTTTACTGCTGCTTTTGATAAAATAGTGCGTAAAATCAAACCCCGTAGCGGCGTTTGTAACGCCTCCCAAGCCTTTAACTATCTCGTCAAATTCGCCTGCTTTGAGGTTTTTGGTGGATTTGAAGTTAAGATGTTCAAGCATATGGGCTATGCCGCTTTTGCCCATCACTTCATCGCCGCTTCCGACTTTGTAGAACACATCGGTCGTTATGACGCTGCCGCCTCTGTTCATCGGTATGACAAATATCTGTAGCCCGTTTGCGAGCGTTTTTGTTTCATATTTTGGCAAAGAATTAGCCATTAAAACTCCTGTACATATAAAAAGTATAAAAAATAAGCCTCTCATTTTCGTTTTGCACCTATCACATCTTTGATGCTGTAAAATCCGTCTTTTTCCATAAGCTCTAAAATTCCCCTGTTGATATCGGCGCAAATCGTATAGCCTTTGTAGATAAAACTCGTGTATACCTGCACCAGACTTGCTCCTGCTTTGAGCCTTTTGTACGCCTCTTCGGCATCGCTTATACCACCTACGCTTATCAAAACTGTCTGTTTGTAAAACTCTTTGGCTATAGCATCAAATATCTTGAAACTTTTTTCACTCAACACTTTGCCGCTTATACCGCCAAAATCTTGAGGTTCTCTCACCAGCGAATAATCAACGCTCGTATTTGTAGCGACTATGCCTCCAGCTCCGCTCTCCAAAGCCGCCGCACAAAGGCAGATGGCGTTTTGCTCGCTCATATCGGGTGCGATTTTGAGTAAAATGGGCTTTTTTGTGAGCGGGACAAGCGTGCTAAAAAGCTCTTTGATAAACTTCTCGTTTTGCAAATCACGCAGATTTGGCGTGTTTGGCGAGGATATATTGACGACCAAATAGTCGCAAAGAAGCGAGAAAGTCTTTGTCAGCTCCTCATAATCCTTGATAGCGTCCTCTTGAGAAGTCGTCTTGTTTTTGCCTATATTTGCCCCAAGAGGCGTTACGTAGGGGTATATCTTGGCTACACGCTCGCTTATCTTTTTTGCCCCTTCGTTGTTGAAGCCCATAGCGTTTTGCAGGGACTCCTCTTCTATGTGGCGAAAAAGGCGTGGTTTTTTGTTGCCGCTTTGGGGTTTTGGCGTCATCGTGCCGTACTCTGTATAGCCAAATCCAAGTGCGCTGAGAGCTTTTATCATCGTGGCGTTTTTGTCAAAACCTGCCGCTATGCCTACAGGATTTGGAAATTTTACGCCAAATATCTCCTGCTCAAGCCTTTTTTCGGCTACAACGCATCTTGACGCTATAGGGTTTAGCAGAAATGGCGCGAAATTTCCCGCGAAGTTCATACCAAACTCAGCCAGCGAATGCGCACTTTCAGGGTCTAATTTGAATAATATATTTTTTAAAGTCTGATAATTCAATCCGTTATCCTAATATGTTTGTTGGATTATAACCAATAAAGATAAAAAAACCTTTTATAAAATCTCGCTTTTTTCCCATTTTGTGCCCTCAACGCTATCCATAAGCGAGATACTCATTTTGGCAAGCTCCGCTCTGAGTGCGTCTGCTTTGGCATAATCTTTGTTTTTTTTAGCTTCCGAGCGCTCGTTTATCAGGGCTTCTATATGCTTTTTGTCTTTTTCGCTTACGCCAAGCTGAAAATACTCTATGGCGTCTCTGCTGCCTATGCCAAGAAGAGAATTTATCAACTCAAGATTTGCACTCACTATAGCCTTAAAAGCGCTCTCTTTGGGTGTCCTGTCAAGCGTATCGTTGGCGTTGTTTATCATAGCGTCCACGACACTCAGGGCTTTTGATATGTTCATATCATCTTCCAAAGCCTCTACAAAATCCCTCTCAAAAGCTTCATCAACCAACCCTTTTTGTGTGTCAAAAAGACGCTTTTTAAGTCTGTAGATTTTATCAACTCTTTTTTTACTTTGCAAAAGGTCTGTTTCGTTGAAGTTGATATTTGCGCGATAATGCGTGCTTAGGAGATAAAAGCGCACGATTTCGCCGTCATAAACTTTCAAAACATCTTTCAAGAAAAAGCTGTTTCCAAGACTTTTGCTCATCTTTTCGCCGTCTATCATCACAAATCCGTTGTGCAGCCAATATTTGGCTATCTCTTGGCAGCTCTCTTTTCTCGTCTGCGCCGCTTCGTTTTCGTGGTGCGGGAACAGCAGGTCAACCCCTCCGGCGTGTATATCTATCTGATAATCCCCGCTGCTTTGCGCCAAATGCTCTTTTATCATCGCCGAGCACTCTATGTGCCAGCCCGGACGCCCGTATCCAAATGGGGCAGGGTATGATATGTCGCCTTTTTTGACGAATTTCCACAAGGCAAAATCTTTGAAGTTTTTTTTCTCCTCATCTCCCTCAACCCTCGCTCTCAGCTCGCTCTCGTCAATATTTCTGTGAGATATGGAGAGGTACTTGTCATCTTTTGAAGTGTCAAAATAAACGCCGCTGTTTGTTGTGTACGCCACGCCTTTATCAAGCAGATTTTGTGCAAATTTGATGATAGTGTCCAAAGACTGCGTGGCTCGCGGCTCTATGTCGGCGTCTTTGACCCCAAGTATTCGCATCTCATCTTTATAGCGTTTCGTGTAGTAGGTGGTTATCTCGTCCATACTTCTGCCGCTCTGGAGTGTTTTTTTGATTATCTTGTCGTCTATATCTGTGAAGTTTTTGACAAATGTTACGTTGTATCTCAAGCTCATAACACGGCGCAGCAAGTCAAACGCTACTGCACTTCTCGCATGCCCCAAGTGAGCGTCATCATACACGGTAGGACCGCAGACATAGATAGATACTGCACCTTCTTGTATGGGCTCAAACAAGAGTTTGGTTTTTTTGACAGAATCATAAATATACATATAAAAGTTTCCTTAAAAATATAAGCATTAAAGCCTCAAGTGCCAAAGCACAAATGAGTAAAATGAGTTTTTTTGACCTGATTATACCAAAAAACACTTTTACTCCGAACGCTCTGATGGTAAAGATGAACAAAAAAAGTCCGCCTATGGAGTTGGCGAGGGCAAGACCCACAACGCCAAACGGATAGACGAGTATGAAAGAAAATATTATGCCTATGCCAAGTGCGGCGGCGGAGATAAAAGCGGCTTCCTTTTGCCTCTCAAACCCAAAAAGCCAGAGTGAAAATATGCGCGATAAGCCAAAAGGCACAAGCCCTGCCATATACATAGACAAAACCTGTGCGCAGACTATCGTATCGTTTGCGCTGAACGAACCACGTTCAAACAAAATCTTGACTATGATGTCTGAGAGCATTATACCGCCCAGAGCCGAGAGCGAGAGCAAAAACGCCAAAATCCAAAACCCTTTGCCCAAAAGTTTTATGGCTTCACTCTCATCTTTTCTTTTGATAAGCTTTGCGATACGAGGGAAGATACCAACGGAGAGAGCGATAGCGAAAAGTGCGAGAGGCAGTTGAAAAATCCTGTTTGCGTAGTACAGATAACTTATACTTCCAACAGCCAAAAAGCTCGCCAGCCACGTGTCTATGAACGCTGAGAGTTGAACTGTGCTGCCGCCAAGAACGGAGTTAAAGAAGTTTTTGTAAAATTTCTTGCGCTCACTCGGGTCATCTTGATGGGTTTTTCTGTACTTGAGCGCCCCAACTACCAAAGGCATCATTTTGGTTTTTTTAAGAGCATATATATGTACCAAAGCCTGCAATATACCGCCCGCCACAACGCCAAAACTAAGGTAATAAACAGTATCCTCAGGGTGAGCTGTGTCGCTCAACAAAAGCGAAATAATCATAGCTATGTTTAAAAGTGCTGTGGAAAAGGCTGTCGTAGCGAAGTGTGAGCGGTATTGGAGCAGGGAGGCTATAAATGTAACTATATATATCAAAATGAGGTAAAAAAAGTTGATATTGACAAGCGGTGCGGTCTGCGATATTTGCTCATCGCTGAAACCATACGCAAAAATCTTTGTAACAAAAGGGCTGAACAGCACGACTGTGAGCGTCAAAAACGCTATAAAAATGAAAAATCTCACAAATACTTTCAGAGCGAAAACGCCTTTTGTGCGGGACTTCGTGAAAGCAGGCAAAAACGCCTGAGTAAACGCTCCTTCGGCAAATATCCTGCGGAAGAGATTTGGGAGTTTGAAAGCTACGAAAAACATATCGCTGTATATGTTCGCACCAAGCACGCTCGCCGTCATAAGGTCACGGACAAAACCAAATATACGTGATACCAAAATACCAAAACTGTTTGTAAAAAATGTGCGAAAAATCATATATGAACTTTTACGATAAGATATTTTGTCATTTTATCCAATCTATTTTTTTATTGCAAGCTTGTAAGTATATCAAAAAATTACAATGATTTAAGTGTATTTAATCAACTATATCGTAGTATTTACGGTTATGGTTTAATTATCAAAATTAGAAGGGTTTGTGTGAAAATTTTTCAAAAAATCAAAACAGATGATGAGCGTACTTTAAAAAAAGTTGATGAAAATGTCATTGACAAACGCTTAGTATTTGATAAAGATATCGGAAGCGGAGAGCAGATAAAAGCGATACACGTAGAAGCCAAAAAATCAACGCACAAAACCTCATACATAAACGCCGAGTACGTCAGCGTCAAACAGCACGCAGGATTTATAGAGGGCGGAGATGTTGAGATAGGACACTTAAAAGGCGGGAAAATCGTAGCCGACACGCTCAGGATAGACTTTCTTGAAAGCGGCGAGGTGGAGGCAAACCACATCTACATCAACAGGCTTGGTTCAAAAAGTGTGCTTGTCGCTTACGATACTGTAGAGATAGGCAAGGTTGAGGGCAGCAAAAACAAAATAATCATAAAACCCCTCATAGATGTGGATTATTTTGACAAACTCTCAAAACTTTATGATAAAATTATGCTTTTCAAAAAAGAGTTTAAAGAGATAAACAGCACACTTGGAATCAAACAAGTGGACATTGAGAGCCAAATATCAAGAATACAGCGCAGCCGAGCTGAGATAGCGCAGGTGCGAAAAAGCGGTGAAATGCCAAATGCCGATACGTTAGTGAGTATCAAAGAGTTTGACATTTTCAAAAGAGAGTACACCAAACTGTTGGACGTGCTTCACCATTTGGAAGAAAATATCAAAAATGATGAGTGTGAATTTTTAGAGTTGTGTAACGATTTTTTCTTTGGCGGGAAAGTCGTTAGTAACTCATTGTGGAAAGAAAATAACGATATTATTTTTTATTTGCCAAAATATGAGCTTGAATACACTACAAGCAAAAATGAAAAT
Source organism: Campylobacteraceae bacterium (assembly GCA_031290675.1). Classification (GTDB taxonomy): domain Bacteria; phylum Campylobacterota; class Campylobacteria; order Campylobacterales; family Campylobacteraceae; genus JAIRKW01. Next base: position 12,727 of record JAITNC010000008.1, read on the forward strand.
GCACACGAAATATATCTCAGGTACAATACCTGTAGAACCAGCAAAACAGACAACGAGTTTGAGATAGAGATAAAAAAGAGAGAAAATGATAGTAGCCATTGAAGGAAAAGTCGTAAAAAAAGAGCCGGCAAGCGTATATATCAAGACAGCCAGCGGAGTAACTTATAAAGTAGCCCTCTCTTTGTACTGCTCGCTGGGCATAAACAGCGACACGGTGGAGCTTAAAATCACGCAAATCATACGAGAGGACGCAAATCTGCTTTTTGGTTTTTTGGACACTGACGAGCAGAGAATGTTTGAGCAGCTCATCAAACTAAACGGTATAGGCGCAGCGACCGCACTCGCCGTCTGCTCCACACTCACGCCGAGTGCGTTTGCGAAGGCTTTGGCGAGTTCCGACACGTCCGCTTTTGTGAAAGTGCCGGGTATCGGGCTCAAGAGTGCAAAAAGGATACTCGTAGAACTTGGCGAGTTTATACTCCAAAGCGGCTCCAGCGGCTCTTCATTGGCAAGGTCGCAGGCGGGGCAGGCGCTTGAAGCTTTGGGCTTTAAGTCCGAAAAAGTCAAAGCAGTTTTGTTTACGTGCAAGAGTGATACAACCGAAGAGCTTGTCAAAGAAGCTCTGCAAAAACTTCAATAATATTTTAGGGGTAAGCTATGAAATTGGCAGTGATATTTGGCGGAGAGAGTTTTGAACACGAGATAAGCATAGTAAGTGCGATTGCGCTAAAAAAGGTCATATCGTGCGAGCTTGTTTATATATTTTGCGATAAAGAGCGGGAGTTTTACCTCATACCGACACAAGAGATAAATTCAAAGCGTTTTAGCAGCGGCAAATACCTAAATGACGCCAAACTTACACTAAAACAGGGCGGATTTTACAGCAAAAAGATGTTCAAAGAGGAGAAGCTGGAGTTTGACGCCGTGATAAACATCATACACGGAGGGGACGGCGAGGACGGCAAGATAGCCGCACTTTTTGACTTTTTCAAAGTGCCATACATAGGTCCAAGACTTGAAGCGAGCGTGCTCAGCTATAATAAATTTTTCACGAAACTTTACGCAAACTCGCTTGATGTCAAAGCGCTTCCTTACGAGGTTTTGAGCAAAAATAGACGAGCTTTGACGCTTGCACTGCCTGTCATCGTCAAGCCTTTAAGACTTGGCAGTTCTATCGGCGTGAGCGTCGTAAAAGAGAAGTCGCAGTTAGAATACGCCCTTGATGTGGCTTTTGAGTTTGATGATGAGGTCTTGATAGAGCCGTTTGTTGAAAATGTCGCCGAGTACAATATCGCCGGCTGCAAGATAGGGGAAAATATACGATACTCCATCATAGAAGAGCCGCAGAAAGAGCTTTTCTTGGATTTTGACAAAAAATATCTTGATTTTTCACGCACGCAAAGAGTTTTTGAGGCTAAAATCACGGAAAAACTTCACAATGAGATTAGAAAAAGCTTCAAAACATTGTATGAGCCGCTTTTTGAGGGCGCTGTGATAAGGTGCGATTTTTTCGTCATAAAAGGCGAAGTTTACATCAACGAGATAAACCCAAATCCGGGCTCTCTGGCAAACTATCTTTTTGAAGAGTTTGACGCTCTCGTGCGGGAGTTGGCGGTAAATCTGCCAAAAAGCAGAAAAATACCAGTTGAGTATAAATATATAAATAGTATCCAATCAGCCAAAGGCAAAGCTTAGATTTAAAAAAAGTGTGTAAAATTCATTTATCAATTTAAGGATTTTTATGGCTGATTTTTACGAAAAGCACGAGATTTTTACGGCAACCGAAATGGTCAGGGATTTCAGTGGTATCCTGAAAAAGATAGGCTCTCGTGAGCTGGAGCGTGCCATCATCGTCAAAAACGGTCATTTTCGTGCTGTGATGATAGACTATGAAGAGTATGAAAAACTAAAAAACGCGCTCGGCGTTTTGCAAAAAATCTACACAAAAAACAAAAAAGCTTCCAATGGCGATTAAGAGCGTTGAGTGTGGCACAGAGCGCTACAGCCTATCTTACGAGCTTTTAAATCCTGCAAGCGAAAAGAGCATACTTTTTTTGCACGGCTGGGGTGCGAACAAAGAGTTGATGAAGCAAGCTTTTGGCGGCTATTTTAAAGACTTTTGCCATATATATCTTGATTTTCCCGGCTTTGGCGGCTCGTCTATCGCTTTCCCGCCAAACTCCCAAGATGTGCGAAACATAACCCGTGCGTTTTTAAAAGCCATACAAAAAGAGCCAAAAATGATGATAGGACACTCATTTGGCGGCAAAATCGCTCTTTTGCTGGAGCCTGAAACTTTGGTTTTGTTGAGCAGCTCGGGTATAGTTTTGCCAAAAAGATTGTGGGTGAGAGTAAAGATAAAAGCGTTCAAGATAGCCAAACTGTTCGGCTTGAGTGGGTTTTATCAGCTGTTTGCCTCAAAAGATGTGAAAGGTATGAAACCCGTAATGTATGAGATGTTCAAAAAAGTCGTCAATGAAGATATGAGTGAAAATTTTAAAAACTACAAGGGCAGGGCGTTTATATTTTGGGGCAAAGATGACGATACTACGCCGATGATTTGCGCCCAGACGATAAAAACTCTCATCAAAAACTCAGCTCTTTTTCCGCTTGAAGGCAACCACTTTTTCTTTTTAAATAAAGGTGCTTTGATAGAGAGCAACCTTACGGAGGCGGTCAAATGAGTACAGTGTTATCGGCGTCTTTTTATCTGCTCCATCTGCTGTTTGTTCTCTCGCTCGGGTATTATTTGATAAGTGCGATGCAGTGGTATTCGTACAGGCTAAATCGTGTGATTTTTCACTACAATAAGCCATCGTGGCATTTGCTTTTATTTATCTTGCCTGTTGTGCTTTATTACGTCTTGGTGAGCGTTGAGAAAAGCGGATATTTGGCGGCTTTGTTGTCTGTCGTTTATCCTTTGGCACTCTTTTTTTGGCGCAAAAAGCTAGATAAACCTCTAAAATTTACACATAGAATAAAACGATTTTTCATCTTTCTGTTTTTAGTGACTGTTTTGAGTGAAGTGTTATATTTTGCGCTATATGCTAAAAGCGGCGGCGGTGTATTGATACCGCTTATTTTGGCTTTGGTTTTTAGCGAAACGTACGAAAAGATACTCTTTGCAGGCTTCAAAAAAGACGCCAGAAACAAGCTAAACTCCATACCATCTTTGCGTATCGTAGCTATCACCGCGAGTTACGGCAAGACAAGTATCAAAAACTTTTTACACCATATACTCTCAGCCAAATTTGACTGCTACAAAACCCCAAGAAGCGTGAACACTATCGCTGGTATAGTTATGGATATCAACACTCTTTTGCCGACAAATACGGAAATATATATAGCCGAAGCCGGAGCCAGAGAGAGAGGCGACATAAAAGAGATAGCGGATTTTTTGAAGCCGGACGTGGTCATCGTGGGGCAGATAGGAGCGCAGCATATAGAGTATTTTAAGAGTTTGGAAAATATAAGAAACACGAAAATGGAGCTTATCACTTCGCAAAATCTCAAAAAGGCTTTTGTCCACACAAGCGCAAACGCTAACCCAAATGGCGATGAGCGCATAGCTCTGTTTGGCGATGAGATAACTTTCATAGACGCTACGCTTGAGGGGACGAGATTTGGCTTAAATATCGAAGGCGAGGAGGTTGTGTTTGAAACCAAGCTGCTCGGAGCTTTCAATGCGGTAAATTTGGCAGTTTGCGTCCACACAGCGTTGTACCTCGGGCTTGATGTCCAAAGCGTAAAAAACGCCATTGCAAGCTTGCAAAGCGTTGAACATAGACTGCAAAGAATGGACGTTGGGGGCAAGATAATACTTGATGACAGCTTCAATGGCAATTTTGAGGGCATGCAAAGCTCGTACGAGTTGGCTAAAACTTATAACGGCAGGCGGGTTTTGATAACACCCGGCATAGTTGAGAGTACAAAAGAAGAAAACGAGAAATTGGCGCAAATAGCCGACACAATCTTTGATATCATCATCATCACGGGAAGCACAAATGCGCAAGTGTGGAGTGAGAGCGTCAAGCGTGTGCAAAAAATCATCTTGAAAGACAAATCCCTGCTCACACAGACTTTGGCACGAGTTACAAGGGCAGGGGACTTGATACTGTTTTCAAACGACGCCCCGACTTATATGTGATAATTGCCCGACAAAAAGTCAGGCAATTATCAGTTTAATCACTTTTTTAAAATCAAGTGCTGCGTTTGTTTCGCTATCGCCAACTCTTCATTCGTAGGAATGACGAGAATTTTTACATTGCTTGTTTTGCTCTCAACGTGGATATTTCCTCTTTTGGCATTTGCACTTTTGTCTATCTTTATGCCGAACGCCTCAAGTCCGCTGCATACTTCAAGCCTGACATCAACGGCGTTTTCGCCTATGCCGCCTGTGAAAACAAGAGCGTCCACTTTGCCCAAAACCGCAAGGTAAGAGCCGATATATTTTTTGATTCTGTAGCAAAACATATCAAAAGCGAGTTTTGAGCGTTCATCGCCATTTTT
>JAITNC010000010.1 GCA_031290675.1 Campylobacteraceae bacterium
ATGATGGGAAAATAAATATTGAAAGTGTTATTAAAGTGGCTCCGGATACTGGATTCGAACCAGTGACCAAGTGATTAACAGTCACCTACTCTACCGCTGAGCTAATCCGGAATGATTAAAGGAACGAAATTATAAGCAAAAACATCTTTAAAGTCAATAGATTTTTGAGTAAAAATGCAAGAAAATATTAGATTTTTTTAGCAAAGTTTGTAAAAGAGAACATTGGCGGCGGATATTTTCGTGATTTTGCCCTCCTCAAGCAGCCTCTCCAACCTCTTTTGGCTCTCATCATCAAGCAAGTTTTGTACATCACGCTCGCTTTGCGGACGCATTTTCAACAGCCTCAAAATCTCCTCTTCGCTAAGATTTGAGGCGGATTTGCCGCCCTCTTCTCGCTTGGCGATGAGCGTCGGGGTGTTTTTTATCTCACGTGATAATATCTCCAAAGTATCGTAACTCACGGCTTTGACTTTGTACGCGCTTGGTCTGTCTATGGTGCTTATATCTACTCGGGCGGGCTTGACGAGGTTGATAATGGCGTTTAAAAGTATAAAATCATCTCTTGTGTCGTTGAAATTTTCTACTACCAAAATTTCAAGTACAAGCTCGTTTTTAAATACCCCGCTAAACTCCCGCATGCCCTCTATCATTTGCTCTAAATTGACGCTTTTGTGCGGTCGGTCAAGCTTTTTGAAGGTATTTGGCACGGCGGAATCAAGCGAGAGTTTGACTATGTCTATCCCCAAAAGTGCCTCTTGGACATTTTTGTCGTATATGCGCGAGCCGTTTGAGAGGATAAGCAGTTTTTTGCCGCCCTTTAGCTTGTTTATCTCGCCAACAAGCTCTTTTAGGTGCGGATATAGCGTGGGTTCGCCGTTGGCTGTGAGTGTTATGACGTCTATGTCGGGAAATTTTCTCAACGCCTCAGCCAGCTCTTTTATAACGCCCTCAACGGACGGGGGATTTTGTATGATTTCTACTGTTTTCGCACCCCTCAGCTCACAATACAAACAGTCAAAATTGCACTGTTTCTCGTCCGGACTCAAGTCTATGCCAAGAGAACGTCCAAACCTTCTGGATAAAATGGGAGGGGATATAAATTTTGCCATTATCTTTTCGTGATTTCGTGAACAAGAGCGATAAAATACTTTGCATTTGCTACAGGCACATCGGGTAAAATGCCGTGTCCGAGGTTGAAAATATGCCGCTCATTTTCCATCACGCCCGCTATATGCCGCACGCCCTCATCTATGGCTTTTTGGCTGTAAAGGCGGGTTGGTTCCATATTTCCCTGCAAAACATACCTGCTTCCAAGCTTCTCTTTCGCAAGCTCCAGCGGCGTAGACCAATCAACCCCAAACACATCAAACTCGCCGTCTATCTTGTCAAGATAACCGCTGATGCCTTTTGGAAATACGATAATCGGCACGTGCGGATATTTGCCTTTCAGATAAGCGCTAAGCTCTTTCATATAACTCCAGCTAAACTCAAAAAACGCCTCTTCCTCAAGCGCCGATGCCCACGAGTCAAATATCTGCACAGCGTCCGCACCGCTTTTTATCTGCGCTTCCATATATAGCTTCAAGACATCGGTAACTTTTCGCAGTATAGCGTGCAAAAACGCCGGGTCTGTGTAGAGTAGTTTTTTGACTTTAGAGTATGTTTTGCTCCCGCTGCCTTCTATCATATAGGTAGCGAGCGTCCAAGGTGCGCCGCAAAAGCCTATCAGGGCTTTATCGGACGGGAGTTTCTCTTTGATGAGCTTGATAGTATCGTAAACGTAAGAGAGTTTCTCTGCGGCTTCCTCTACCACGAGCTTGTCCAAATCGCCACGTGAAAGTATGGGGCGTGGGAAAAGCGGTCCTTCTCCGGCGACAAACTTCAGCTGCATACCCATCTCAAGCGGCACGACCAAAATATCGCTAAAAAGTATAGCCGCATCAACGCCGAGTATATCTACAGGTTGAAGCGTTACCTCAGCAGCAAGGGCTGGATTTTTGCAAAGAGAGAGAAAGTCCCCTGCTCTCTCCCGCACTTTCATATATTCAGGCAGATAACGCCCTGCTTGACGCATCAACCAAACAGGAGTGTAAGAGGTCTTTTTGCCAAAACAGGCGTCAATAAATACCGTATCTTTCATCAGTGGTTATTGCCTTTACCTAAAAAGTAAAGTCCAACGCAAAGGGCGAGAATAGATATGGCAAAGTAAAGCATATCTATGCCGCTCGTAAAATTAAGATGTATGACACGCTGAAAAAAGCTCACGATAAGCACCATCACGATGACTTTGGCAACTTTATCTTTCAGCTGGTCAAGCGAGTGAATCTCCAAAATCTTTGAGCTTTTCTCGTTCTCAACATTTTTTATCTCGCCGATAAAAAGCTCATATATACCAAAACTAAAGATGAGCATCACAATCGCCATCAGATACAAATCTATAGCTCCTATGATATCGCCCGTCACATCGGCGTGAAAATTTTCATGTGAGTACTCAGCGAAAAAAAACTTAAAAACTATCGTCCCTACGTGATATATATCGTAACTCGCTATGATAAATAAAATCACACCTCCGATGAGGCTGAAAATCACCGCGAGATACGAGACAAGGCGGCTTGACCAAAGAAAACTTCCAAAGTTCATCTTCAATTTGACCCTTCAAGTTCTATCCATTTTTGCGCTATTCGCACGGCGTTTGTAGCCGCTCCGACACGTATCTGGTCTGCTACACACCAAAGGTGAAGGATATTGCCCTGAAAGTTGTCGTTTCTTATGCGCCCTACATATGTATAGTCGGTATCTGTCGCTATGAGCGGCATAGGGTATTTTTTAGCAGAGGGTTCGTCCACGACTACAACGCTTGGAGCGCTGCTTAGTATCTCTCTGGCTTTTGCCGCATCTACATCTTTCTCAAAATGGATAGTGATAGCCTCAGAGTGGCTTCTGAGCACCGGAACCCGCACACATGTCGCACTTACTTCTACATTTTTGTGCAAAATCTTTTGCGTTTCTTTGACCATTTTCATCTCTTCTTTTGTGTAGTCGTTTTCCAAAAACACATCTATATGAGGAATGAGGTTTAAGGCTATTTGATGTGGAAATTTCTCAGGTTTCACATCTCCCAGCCTAAACGCGAAAAACTCTTGCATCTGATACACAAGCTCTTCCATACCTCTTTTGCCAGCCCCGCTCACAGCCTGATACGTGCTCACATCAACTCTTTTGATGCCAAAAGCGTCATCAAGCGGTTTTAGAACCTGCACCATCTGTATGGTAGAACAGTTTGGATTTGCTATGATACCTCTGCTTTTCCACTGAGATATATCCTCAGGATTGCACTCTGGAACTACCAAAGGTATATCGCTGTCCATTCTGAAATGGCTCGTGTTGTCTATGACGACTGCTCCGGCTTCTGCGGCGAACGGCGCAAATTGAGCCGACACACTGCCGCCTGCGCTGAAAAACGCTATATCTATCTCGTATTTTTCAAAGACATCTTCGGTCAATTTGACCACTTTGACGCTCTCGCCTTTGAACTCTATCTCACTTCCGGCACTGCGTTCACTCGCTAAAGGAAGAAGTGTTTTGATAGGAAATTTTTGCTCCTCAAGTATCCTGAAAAGCTCTTCCCCAACTGCGCCTGTAGCCCCTACAACTGCAACATTATATGTTCTCATTGTTATTCGCCCTTTGTATCTAATATACTACTATCGCCAACATCGCCTTCGCCCTCTTCGCCCTCAATCTCCTCTTCTTCTTTAGGGCATCTTGCGATACTGACCACTTTATCGTCGCCTTCCATACTTACGACTTTTACGCCGCTCGTGTTGCGACCCGCTTTTCTTATCGTCTGCATATCAACTCTTATCATCTTGCCATTGCTCGTCAATGCCATCAAGTCTTTGCTCTCATCTACGATAACGACATCAACCAAATCTTTGGTTTTGCTTGTGAGTTTCATACAAATCACGCCTTTGCCGCCACGATGTTGAAGTCTGTACTCTTCAGCTGTCGTGCGTTTGCCTATACCGTTTTCGCTGACCGCGAGAAGCTCCTCTTGGTCGTTGTAGATAACAGCAGCTCCGACAACAAGGTCGTTTTTCTCTTTAAATCGTATACCCGTAACACCGCGCGCCGTTCGTCCGAGCTCTCTCGTGTCGCTAAGGTTGAACCTAACACACATACCTTTTTTCGTAACGATAAAGAGATTTTTCACTTCGTCCGTAACAACTCTCGCCGTTACAAGCCCATCATCATCGTCAAGCGTTATGGCTCGCACGCCCACTGAACGGATATTTTTAAATTCGCTCAAATTGGTGCGCTTGATGATGCCGTTTTTCGTGAAAAACGCCAACGACTTGCTTTCGCTAAAGTCTGTCGTAGGTATGATAGCCATAATATTTTCTTCCGGCTGAAGCTGTATAAGGTTCACGACCGCCTTACCCTTAGCCGTTCTGCTGCCCTCTGGAATCTTATAGACTTTGAGCCAATACAACTGACCGCGGTCTGTTACAAACATAAGCGTGTCGTGCGTATTTGAGATAAAAAAGCTCTCTATAAAATCATCATCATAAGTCGTAACGGCTATCTTGCCTTTGCCGCCTCGTCTTTGCTTCTCGTAAAGCCTTGAAGGCACTCTTTTGATGTATCCTCTGTGGCTTATCGTAACTACCATAGGCTCGTTTACTATCAAATCCTCAATGTCAATATCATCATAATCATCAACTATCTCGGTCAATCTTGGAGATTTGAACTTCTCTTTTACCTCAATAAGCTCGCCTTTGATAATCTCGCTGAGTATATCCTCGCTTTTGAGTATAGAGCCGAGTTTTTCCATCTCTGCGAGCAGCGCTTTAAGCTCGTTGTCTATCTTTTCTCTCTCAAGTCCCGTTAAACGTTGAAGCTTCATATCCAAGATAGCTCCCGCCTGCGCCTCGCTGAGTCCAAACTTCTCCATAAGTCCATCCCTAGCGCTTTGCGTATCTTCACTACCTCTGATAAGCGCTATAACAGCGTCTATGTTGTCAAGGGCTATCTTCAAGCCCTCTAAAATGTGCGCTTTGGCTTTGGCTTTTTCAAGCTCATATATCGTGCGGCGTATGATGACCGTCTTGCGGTGTGTCAAAAATAGCTGCAAAAGCTCCAACAAAGAGAATATCTTAGGTTCTTTGTTGTGTATCGCAAGCATGATGACACCGAAAGTCTGCGAAATGCTCGTGGACTTAAAAAGGTTGTTCAGCACTATGTCGCTCATAGCTTCACGTTTTAACTCTATGACGACTCGTATACCGTCCCTGTCAGACTCATCTCGTATCTCGCTGATACCGTCTAAGTGCTTCTCTTTCACAAGTTGAGCGACTTGCTCTATAAATCTCGCTTTATTGACTTGATAAGGTATCTCGTCTATGACGATGATATCTTTCTGTCCTTTTTTCTCCGTGTGCGTTTTCGCCCGCACTTTCATACGTCCACGACCTGTTTTATAAGCCTCTATGATGCCTTTTTTGCCGAAAATAACGCCACCGGTCGGAAAGTCAGGTCCGGGAATAACGCTCATCAACTCCTCAACGCTGATGTTGGGGTTGTCTATAGTCAGCAAAAGTGCGTCTATAAGCTCGCCCGGATTGTGCGGAGGAATATTTGTCGCCATACCTACGGCTATACCGCTTGAACCGTTCAACAAAAGGTTTGGCACACGTGCAGGAAGTACGGCAGGCTCGCTCAGGGAGTCATCGTAGTTTGGTGTAAAATCAACCGTATCTTTATCCAAATCCCTCAAAAGCTCCTCAGCCAAAGCAGTCATACGAGCTTCCGTATAACGCATAGCCGCTGCGCTGTCGCCGTCAACCGAACCGAAGTTTCCTTGTCCGTCTACCGCAGGCACTCTCATGGAAAACGGCTGTGCCATACGTACGAGCGCGTCATAAACCGCCACATCGCCGTGTGGGTGGTACTTACCGATAACATCGCCCACGATACGAGCCGACTTTTTATAAGGACTGCGGGAACCCACGCCCAAATCGTTCATCGCAAAGAGTATTCTTCTGTGGACAGGCTTCAAGCCATCTCTTGCGTCCGGAAGCGCACGCCCGATAATAACGCTCATAGAGTAATCAAGATAGCTGGTCTTGACTGAATCTTCTATGCTGATGGTCTGAATGTCTTGATTTTGCTCGAAAATATCGCTCATCGTTTGCACCCTTAAATTTACAAAATTTATCGCAGATTATACTATTTTTATCTTTTGCATCTGCTAAAATAGCTGAAAAACACGCTAATTTTTACCAAACTCCAAGCACTTGCGACAGAATGCTTTTGAGACAAAAAGCAGATATTATAGCGTAAAATTTGAGTTAATTTTTAATATTTCGGTTAAAATGTTTTATTCATTTAAAGGATAGCGAAATGAAAAGCCCACTTGTGTCGTTGTAGCCTGTAATCAGGCGTGGCAATCCAGTATTTTGTCATGCTGAGGCGAAGCACCCCCCCCATTGTCATGCAGAGGCGTAGCCCTCTCCCGTCATTGCGAGCCTGTAATCAGGCGTGGCAATCCACTCTTGTGTCATGCTGAGCTTGCGAAGCATCTGTGTTCTCTTGGGCTTTCTTTCATTCCTTTGCTTACTCTCTTTTTTGGTGCCACTTTCTTTTCCGAAAGAAAGTAGCCAAAGAAACTCCCCCTAGTGTAACTGTCCTTCGGATACCCTGCATTTCAATTTTTCGCCTATACGCAAGCGTATAAAGGCTTAAAATTATGTTGAAAATCAACTTTGTAAAAAAGCAAAGCAGTTTGCTTTTTTGACTGCGTTTCTGGAGCTGCGGAACTCACTCAGTCGTTCAAACAGTCCTCGCTCTTTATCCTATCAACACTTCAAATACTTGGCAGTTACAACGGGGCTAACAGCAAACAAGTTTGCTGTATT
>JAITNC010000063.1 GCA_031290675.1 Campylobacteraceae bacterium
TTTGCATAATTTTAACTTTAGCTTTTTGTGTATAGATGAGGCAGTTTGAAAATTTGGCGAGGCGCATACGCATTGGTATGTAACGAAGCCAAGTTGAAAACAACGAAATATAGGCACAAAAGAGCAAAGTTAAAATATGCAAAAGCTGAATTTTACGATATAGCCTCTCGTATTCTTTTTATAGATGTTAATACATTATCAAGCTGTTCAAAATCCAGCATATTTGGTCCGTCGCACAGAGCTTCACAAGGGTTAAAGTGCGTTTCAAAGAAAAATCCATCAACCCCAACAGCTGCCGCCGCTCTGGCTAAAGGAGCGACAAACTCTCTTTTGCCTCCGCTTTTTCCCTCAGCGGCTCCGGGCATCTGAACAGAGTGTGTAGCGTCAAAAATCACAGGTGCAAACTCTCGCATAATCCCCAAAGCTCTCATATCAACCACGAGATTTCCGTATCCGAAAGTGCTTCCGCGCTCCGTGAGCCAGACATTTGCGGCTTTCGCAGCTTCATAACCGCTCTCTTTCACACCTCTTGTGTCCAGTATCTTTTTGACCGAATACTTCATATCGCTCGGATTTAAAAACTGCCCCTTTTTGACATTTACAACGCATTTTGTCTCGGCGGCGGCGACAAGCAAGTCTGTCTGTCTGCACAAAAACGCCGGTATCTGCAGCACGTCCACCACTTCCCCAACACTCTTGGCTTGAGTGAAGTCGTGTATATCTGTCAAAAGTTTGAACCCAAACTCTTGCCTGACCTCGTCTAAAAGCTTGAGCCCTTTGTCTATGCCGGGCCCCCTGAAACTGTCTATGCTCGTCCTGTTTGCTTTGTCAAAACTTGACTTAAAGTAAAAATCTATCGTCTTATCTTCGCTGTATTTTACCAACGCTTTCGCTACACGAAAAAGCGATTCCCTGCTCTCTATCACGCAAGGGCCTGCTATCAAAATCATACTTTCTCCTTCGCGACCAATATGCCGCCTAAAATTACGAGCATTATACCAAATAACCCTGCCAAATCAGGAAACGCTCCCCATAAAATCGCACCGAAAATCACTGCGAACACTATATCGGCGTAACTCACCGCCGCCGCAAGCCCCGCTTTTGTCGCTCCGTACGCTCTTGTCATAAATACTTGACCGCTCGTCGCAAAAGCACCCAAACACACTATATAGACCCACTCCACGCCGCGCGGCATCGTCGTATCGCCGAAAAATTCCCCCAAAAACGTAACGCCCAGATACTCATTTGCTATTATCATCATCAAAGATGATATTCCGCTTATGAACATAAACCAAAAAACTATCGTCCTCGTGTCATAATACTTTTTCAGCTCCCTCACACTCGTGTACGCCATAGCCGCACCCAAACCGCTGAAAAGCCCCATAAGGTCTGTCGTCTTGAGGCTAAGTCCCGTTGGTTTCATGATAAATACAATGCCGACAAAACCCACAACGATGGCTATCCAGCCGCCTGCCCCAATCCTCTCTTTGAGTACAAAGCAGGCTATCATCGCCGTAAATATAGGAGCGGTTCTTGAAAATGTCATAGCGTCCGCAAGCGGTATGTGGGCTATGTTGTAAAACCACGCCAACATCGCCGAAAAGCCGATAAACGCACGAAAAAGCAGCAACCCAGCCCGTCCGCCTTTATTGCGCAGGGGGACGCTAAGCATAGTGATGCCTATCGCTGCCGCACCAAAAATATTTCTAAAAAATGTTATCTCCAAAACTCCCAAACTGCCGCTTAAAATCTTTATAAAAACTCCCATAAGTGCGAAACAGAACGAAGCTATGAGCATATATATAATGCCTTCGTTTATCTTGGTTTTAAAAATTTGCATTCGCGGATTTTACCAAAAAAAGCCTTATGCGCACGTTACAAACACCTATATAATAAAAATTATCTTTTGATTTTGGGCTTTCATAAGAGAAAAGATTGTAAAATAAATGTTTTAATTTTAAAAATAGGGTTTTTATTTGAAAACAATAGCGCTTCTTGGACTTCCAAACGTCGGCAAAAGCTCTCTGTTCAACCGCATAGCCAAAGAGAGGATAGCCATCACCTCTGACGTAAGCGGCACGACGAGAGATATACGATATCAAAATGTAGAGATAGACGGCATAAGCTGTAAAATAGCCGATACAGGCGGACTTGACGATAGCGGAGAGTTATTTGAAAAAGTACACGAACTCTCCATAAAAGCCGCTCATGAGTCAGACATATTGCTGTTTTTGACAGACGGTAAAATGCTGCCGACCGATAGAGAGAAAAAGCTCTTTTTTGAGCTGCAAAAACTCAAAAAACCAATAGCGCTCGTGATAAATAAAATAGACAACGAGAAAGAGGAAGAGAGAGCTTGGGAATTTTATCAGTTTGGGGCGCAAAATATCTTCACCATATCAGTTTCTCACAACAGAAATGTCGCCAAACTGCTCGGCTGGATATGCGCCTTTTTGCCGCATGAGAGTTCACAGCTCAAGCTAAGCGATGATGATGATTTTTCTTTGGAGGAGCTGGTAAGCGTCAAAGAACAAAAAGAGGAGATAAACACCATAAACATAGCCATCATCGGGCGTGTAAATGTCGGTAAAAGCTCGCTTTTGAACGCTCTTTTGGGTGAGGAGCGGGCTGTCGTAAGCTCTGTAGCCGGCACTACGATAGACCCTGTGGACGACAGCATCGTATACAACGGCATAACGCTCAACTTCGTAGATACGGCGGGACTTAGAAGAAGAGGGCGGATAGAAGGCATAGAAAAGTACGCTCTCAACCGTACGTCGGCTATGTTGGAGCGCTCGGATATCGCTCTTTTGGTGCTTGACGCAAGCGAGCCATTGACGGAGCTTGACGAGCGAATAGCAAGCCTTGTGCAAAAATATGAGCTTGGCTGTATCATCGTGCTGAACAAATGGGACAAAGCGTTGTTAGACTACGACAAAAGCGTGGACGAGGTGAGATATAAGTTCAAATTTCTCTCTTATGCGCCCATCATCACGCTCTCGGCTCTCTCAAAAAAGAGGGTACATAAGATGAACGACCTGATAATACAAATATACGAAAACTACTCCACGAGAGTGCCTACATCAAAGCTCAACGAACTCATAAAAGACGCGACTATCAAACATCAAATCCCTTCCGACAAGGGCAAACACGTCAAGATATATTTTGCTACACAGTTTGATGTCAAACCGCCTCGTTTTGCGCTTGTGATGAACCGCCCGAAAAGGCTTCACTTCAGCTACAAACGATACCTGACAAACAGACTTAGAGATGAGTTTGGTTTTGAGGGCGTGCCTGTCATACTTGCGGCGAGAGCGAGAGGCGAGAAAGATGTCGGCGAAGATGAGCAATAAAAATATACTTTTCATCGGCTTTATGGGCGTGGGCAAAAGCACTTTGGCTAAGGCGGCGGCAAAAGAGCTCAAATCTGTCTGCCTTGATACGGACAAAATCATAGAAAATATGGAAAGCAGAAAGATAAAAAAGATATTTAAAGAGGACGGAGAAGCGTACTTTAGGGAGCTTGAGAGTAGAGTAGCCCTTTGGCTTGAGCAAAATGTCCAAAACGCTATCATCTCAACGGGCGGCGGCTTTGCAAATGTGAAAAATCTCAAACAAATCGGCAAAATCGTCTACCTAAAATCAACCTTTGAGGGCATCTTGAAACGCATCAGCGAACACCCAAAAGCGAAAGCGAAATTTGCAAAACGCCCGCTTTTGAAAGATAAGAAAAAAGCCAAAGAATTGTTTGAAAAACGAGAGGGTATTTACCAGAGTTTGGCTGATATAACGATAGA